>NZ_WHJI01000021.1:0-119822 GCF_011682155.1 Massilia sp. CCM 8734 | reverse complement strand
CTGATGACCATAGTAAATCGGTACCACCCCTTCCCATCCCGAACAGGACCGTGAAACGATTTTACGCCGATGATAGTGCTGCAACCAGTGTGAAAGTAGGTCATCGTCAGGCTAGTTATAAGAGAAAAACCCCGGTAAGCCCAAGCGCGTTCATGATCGCGCTGGTGCAAACCGGGTTTTTTTTCGTCCGCGTTTTTGTACCAATCGGGAAGCTTTCTTTGTAATGGATCTACGCATGTTGATCAACTTCCGATTTTCCCGCCATGACAGTCAAGAACGCGCTACCGATGCGGACACAGGCGAGATTGACATGCACATCGGCCAGGATCTGATTTCCTCCCGCAAACGGGGGCGTATGCCAAATCTAATCTACATGGCGCTGTATGATTTGATGGACGGCGTTGTCAGTTTGCAGAACGGCGCAAAGAGTTTCCAGATGCACGGCAGTCATGACGCATTCTGGTAAGCGCTCCATTAACCACAGCCTTGTAGCTTGATCGCGATTTCCGCATGCTTGCCGTTTCAATTTGAACGGGAGCAAGCATGGAAGGTGATACCGAATTCTGGACCTCACACGTCGAGGCGTGTCGGCGCGAAGGCACGGCGGCGAGCGTGTATGCACGACAGCATGACCTGACGCTGACGTCGCTGTATTACTGGCGTCGCAAGTTGAAGCTGGCCGCCGCCGCTGGCGACGGCAGCAGCGGCCCAGCGAACAAATTCGTCGCACTGCGCGTGCTCGATGCGGCAGCGGTCGCAACGACCAGCCCATGCACCCTGGTGCTGCGCTCCGGCCTGCGCCTGGAGTTGGCGGTGCTGCCGTCGCCGGCCTGGCTGCTGGCCCTTGAGCAAGCCCACGCGGGAGCACGCTGATGCATCCGGGCTGCCGCATTGAGCAGGTGTTTTTATGCCGTGACCCGGTCGACTTCCGCAAGTCCATCGGCGGCCTGTCTGTGCTGGTCGAACAGGCGCTGGGCCTCGATCCGTTCGGCAGCGCCTTGTACGTCTTCATCAACCGGGAGCGCAACAAGATCAAGGTGCTGTACTGGCATCGCAACGGCTTCTGCCTGTGGCTCAAGCGTCTGGAGGCCGAGAAATTCGCTTGGCCGCGCGACGCCGACGGTGCCACGCAAGGGGTCACGCTGCAGCAATTCGAATGGCTGCTGGAAGGCTTCGATTTATGGCAAAAGCCACCCCATAAAACGCTGCATTTCAGTTCTGTTTCATAGCAAAATTTGGTAAACTATGGCATGCCTTCCGCCACCGTGAAACCGTCGAATCTGCCGCCTCGCTACAGCCTGCCCGAACTGGTCTTGCCGGCCGTGTTGCCGACCGATGCGGCTGCGCTGACAGCGCTGCTGCACTCGGTTATCGCCGCACACAACGACGTCAAGACGCAAGCGCTGAACCACATGCAGCACATGATGGAACAGTTCATCCTGGCGCGCCACCGCATGTTCGGCGCCAGCTCGGAGCAGGCATCAAGCCAGGGCCGTTTGTTCGACGAGGCCGAGGTGCTGGCCGCCGCAACCGATGCGATGCAGGACGTTGCGCCGCTGCCGCCGCACACCACGCCCTGTGGCAAGGCCAACACCAAGCCGGCGCGCGGCAAGCGCGCGCCATTGTCGGCCGAGCTAAAACGTGTCGATGTGGTGCACGACGTGCCTGCCGCCGAACGCACCTGCCCATGCGGTACGCCGATGGTGGAAATCGGCGAGGACGTCAGCGAGCAGCTTGACCTGGTACCGATGCAGGTGCGCGTGCTGCGCCACATCCGCAAGCGCTACGGCTGCCCTGGCAGCGTCCATGCGCCGGTCACGGCGGCGTTGCCGCCGCAGCCTCTTCCAAAGAGCAACGCCAGCGCCGACCTGCTGGCGATGCTGCTGGTGGTCAAGTTCATCGACGGCCTGCCGCTGGCCCGCTTCGAATACGTCCTGGCCCGCCACGGCGTGACGGTGTCGCGCCAGACGCTGGCGCGCTGGGTCATCGGCGCCGCCGGCGTGCTGCAACCCTTGCTCAACCTGATGCGCGACACCTTGCTGGAGGGGCCGTTCCTGCACATCGACGAAACCGTGGTACAGGTGCTCAAGGAGCCCGGCAAGGCGCCGACCTCGAACAGTTATATGTGGGTGCAGACGGGCGGGCCGCCGGGAATGCCGGTGGTGGTGTTCGACTACGATCCGAGCCGCAGCGGGCAGGTGCCGGTGCGCCTGCTGCACGACTACCGGGGTTACGTGATGACCGATGGCTACAGCGGTTATAACGCGCTGATGCGCACCGAGGGCATCGAGCAGTTGGTCTGCTGGGCCCATGTGCGCCGCCGTTTCGTCGAGGCCGTCAAGGTGCAGCCGAAAGGCAAGCGCGGGCTCGCCGATGAGGCTGTCGCGCTGATCGGCAAGCTCTACGGCGTCGAGCGCGACCACAAGGACGCCAGCAACGACGCTCGCCTGCTGGCGCGGCAACAGCACAGCCTGCCGGCGCTGGCAACGCTGCGCGCCTGGCTCGACAGGACGCTGCCTGGTGTGACGCCGAAGAGTGCTCTCGGAACAGCGCTGTCTTACCTGCGCGATTACTGGCCGCGGCTGACGCGCTATACGGAGCGCGGCGACCTGCCGATTGACAACAACCGCGCCGAAAACGCGATCCGCCCGTTCGTCGTCGGCCGCAAGGCATGGCTGTTCAGCGATACGGTGGCCGGCGCCAACGCGAGCGCCGTCATCTACTCGGTGCTGGAGACGGCCAAGGCGAACGGGGTCGAACCTTACACGTGGCTGCGGCGCGTGCTGCGTGACCTGCCTGCGGCGAAAACCGTGGATCAGGTCGAAGCGCTGCTGCCTTGGAATGTGAAGGATTTGCATACCCCGGATTTAACCAGCGATATCCCCAACTGAACAGGCTGAGGTTCGTGGAGCGCTTACGCATTCTGCGTGCATTTTCGCCGTACCAAAAAGGGCATTGTCGTCACGTATGAGGAGCGCAAATATGGCCCTGTTGCGCTGGATGCACTGATCGAAGCCATCCAACGTGGCCTAACCGAGTTTTTTGCCGATCCGCTGAACGCGCTCCCCCCCCCCGCGGCGCCTGGACGTAACCCGTTCCTGAGTGGTGTCGTATCTTTAGGTTTATGAGCCCGGCACAATCCCCACGAACTTCAACAACACGGAATCGGTGGGTCCAGCGCCTGCGCGTCTCGCGCCTGTTCGACGCGTGTCATCGCTCGCTTTCGCTGCCTTATTGTGGCGTAGGCTGCGTGGAGTGGAAATGTTGAAGACCTCTCAAGACGCCAAGCAGCACATCGAATGACAGGACAGCCTGGCCGTGCATGGTATGAAACACGACACCATCCTTGTCCATGATTGTTGCTTTTTGGCTCCAGAAACTCTGCTGAATATCGCCGATGCGGTCGATGGTGATGCTCTTGTCTCCGATTGTCAGTTGTTGCTTGTTCAGCGTTATCTCGGAAGCCGGGTAATTCATCAGCGTTTTTTTCGTCAACCAAAACCAACGCGTAAAATAGCGAAACACCACCGTGTGACCATGCAGCGTTTGTTGAAACAAGTTTGCAAAGCGCTCCATCATGTGCCGGCGGTGCAACTCTTTTAAAACGGCGGACTGTTCCGGGTAGTTACCCAGAAAAATCCATGGTGTCCGGGGTGAGATGCGAAAGGCCAAGACAACGAAATTGCTGGAAAACACATCCTCGATATCGCAGTACAGGGCAGTTTGTTCCCCATCGCGGTCGCAGGTACGGATACCATGCTCGAACACATAATATGCTGGTTGCGCCG
This sequence comes from Massilia sp. CCM 8734, assembly GCF_011682155.1. Classification (NCBI taxonomy): domain Bacteria; kingdom Pseudomonadati; phylum Pseudomonadota; class Betaproteobacteria; order Burkholderiales; family Oxalobacteraceae; genus Massilia; species Massilia sp. CCM 8734. The sequence continues at coordinate 116,034 of NZ_WHJI01000021.1, read as the reverse complement.
CATTCAGCTGCCAGACGAGATATCCCAAGCCAATGGCCAGCGCCATCGCGGCAAACCCAAATGCGTACAGCCCGTAGACAACGTTGTCGGGTGCGCTATCAGGGTGTGCCTGCGAGGCCACCCTGAATATGAACACCCCGAATGCAAACAAGAGCACAGCCACGCACCATCCGATTTTTGCTGCTGGAAAGCCTTTATCGTAGCTGGCTATCAGCGCCCCCAGTGCGCTTGCATCCGTTCCTGGAGCCGCTTGAGCCTGGCTAGCTTGTACTTGTTGTTGTGTCATCGTTCGCGCTCATGGTCCATCGTTGATGGCCCGTAAAGCGACCTGATGCGACATAGTGAAATGTGAACGCCGATTTTACCAAGCCGGGGGGTGGCCGGCCGATCATTTTCCGCCGCACTACAGTTAGAAAACCGGAAGGAATAGACACATGCATCCCAGAAAATCAGCGGCCATCGACCCGCTTGTGCACTGTTCCGTTGCAGAACTCATGCGCATCTATATCGAGGAGGGACTCGTCACGGGCCCCGAAATGCTCGGCTTGCCGGACTTTTCCAGCGCTACCCTGATCGAACACGGCTTCGACCCCGTGGGTGACTACGATTATCGACTTTACGAAAAGCCTTACCGTTTTGCGAGCAGCGCTATCGAACTCAACTTCAAGGTGTATATCGAGAATGGCGTACTCGACTCCAACGGCGTCGAGTTTGGTGGTGAAATGCGCGTGGAAACCCAATTGCGCCGGCTGGTAACGCTGCTTGGCCCAGGCGCGGTTCGCTCCATCGAGCTCCTGATCTTCGACAACTTTCTTGAAGCAACGCTGCTGATCAACGATGCAATCAACATCAATATCCATCGTTACGGCAAAAGACACGGACGCAGCAAGTTCAGCATCGGCGCCATCTCGACCGATGCCAGCTTCCGGCCAGAGTCGGCGGCAAAAAAATTCAACACAGGCTTTGCGCGCAAGCTGTGCGACGAAACCGTGAGTCCGAACCCGAGCCGCAGGCACGCCCGCAACCCCGCCCTGCGCAACTTGAGCGCCTGCCTGGTCCGCCTGTTCGGCAGCGCCTATCGCAAGGGGCGGCTCATCCCAGCACGTGAAAGCGCATGACAAGCCTGTTGGCCACGCCTGCCACGCCTGCGCCCCTTAAAACACCTTCAACCCTTTGAGCATCACCAGCAAAATCAGCAAGGGCGACACGTAGCGCAGCAAAAACAGCACCACGCGCGCGGTCGCCGCGTTGGACAGCGTGCCTTTGTTCGATATGGCATCGTTGAATCGATCCGCACCCCATACCCAGCCTGCAAACAGGGCAAGCAAAATGCCTCCCAGCGGCAGCAGGATATTCGAGGACACGAAATCGAAGAGGTCGAACAGATTCAGGCCGAACACCTTGACGTGTGACAGCACGCTGTTCGTCAGTGCGCACGTGGAACCGAGCAGCATCAGGCAGGCAATCGTGATCAAGGTCGCCTTCGGACGGCTCATGCCAAGGCGCTCATGCAAAATCACCACCGGCACCTCCATCAGCGACAGCATCGCTCCGGTCGCCGCGACCGCCGCCAGCACAAAGAAAACGATCATCAAGAGGTGGCCACCCGGAATTTGCGAGAACACTGCGGGAATCGTCATGAAGACCAGCGCCGGACCCGCCGACGGTTCAAATCCGAATGTAAATACCGCCGGGAAGATGGCGATCCCCGCCAGCATGGACACGCACAGATCGGCGGCCATGACCCTCAAGGCCGTTTGCGGGATATTCTGATCGTCGCGAAAATAGGAACCGTAGGTCATCATCGTTCCCATTCCCAGCGACAGTTTGAAAAACGCCAAGCCCATTGCCGTCAATACCACGCCAGCACTGATCTTGCTGAACTCCGGGCGCAGCAGGAAGGCCAGGCCGTCAGCGGCTTTCTCCAGCGACAGGCTGACCCCGCACAGCAACAGCAACAGCACGAACAGGACCGGCATGAGTCTTTTGGTCAGTCCTTCAATGCCCTTGGTTACGCCAAGTAGCAAAATGCCGCCGATAAACGCCAGCACGAACCATTGCCACAACAGCGATTGAACCGGATCGCCGATCAGCGCGCCAAAGGCGTTCTCCGCCACGTGCCGTTCGCTACTGAGAATGGAACCGTCGATGGCCTTGATGACATACGCAAACACCCACGCGACCACTTCGGAATAAAACGACAGGATCAGGAAAGCGGCGGCCATGCCCGCCACGCCAATCAGCCACCACGGCGCTTTGCCCGGGTTTAAGCGCTGCAGCGCAGTGATCGGATTGGCCTTGGCCGCGCGCCCTATGGTGATTTCCGCGATCATGACCGGAATACCGACCACCAACGTGCAGAGCACATAGATCAGCAAAAAACCGGCACCGCCGTTGGCGCCCGTCAAATAGGGGAATTTCCAGATATTGCCAAGGCCAACGGCCGAGCCGAGCGTTGCCGCCAATACCCCGAAACTGGAACTGAAACCGCCACGCTTGATAGAATCCTGAGTCATTGCTGCCATCTGTCACATTGAAAAAAGGCAGTGATTGTAGCAGTTGGGAACATACGCAGTCCGGCCCATGCCCGCCGCCGGCTGGCCTTGCCCCCCAACAGGCGCAGTGCACTAGAATACCCCCATGCGCATCCTCATCATCGAAGACAATCCCGACATCGTGGCCAACCTGTACGGTTTCCTGGAACCGAAGGGCTACATCCTCGACTCGGCCGCCAATGGCTATGCCGGCCTGGCGCTGGCCGCCCAGAACACCTATGACGTGGTGGTTCTCGACGTCATGCTGCCCGGCCTGACCGGCCTGGATATCTGCCAGAAACTCCGTGGCGAACTCAAAAGCAACATCCCGGTCCTGATGCTGACCGCGCGCGACACCTTGCAAGACAAGGTCGCCGGCTTCGACAGTGGCGCCGACGATTACCTGGTCAAGCCATTTTCCCTGGTCGAACTCGACATCCGCCTGAAGGCTTTGCTACGCCGCGCCAACGGCGCCGTCGGTGGCGCCGCCATCCTGCGCGTCGGCGAGCTGAGCTTTAACACCGGCACCTACGAAGCGGCCCGCGCCGGCATCCCGCTGGCCCTGACCAAAACCGGCTACACCATCCTCAAACGCCTGATGCGCGAGGCGCCCAACGTGGTGCCGCGCCACGTGATCGAACAAGCGGTCTGGGGCGACGACCGCCCCGACAGCGATGCCTTGCGCACCCATATTCATGCCCTGCGCCAGGCTCTCGACAAACCGTTTCCTTTTCCCATGCTGCGCACCGTCCCCGGACTCGGTTTCAAACTGGTGAGCGCCGATGAGGCCGCCTGATTCCCTGCGCCGCCGCATCGCCGTCGCCTACCTGCTGTTCGCGCTCGGCTCCTCGCTCTTTTTGGCGGCCATCGCCATCGTCGCGGTCGAAGGCATCGAGGTCCACCTGGTCGATAATCGCCTTGCCGAGGCCGCCGCCTGGGCCGCACCGCGCCATGCCGGCGGCTTGCCGGTCGCCATGCCCGCCGGCCTGAGTTTCCACCACGGCAACGCCATTCCCCCGCCGCTGCGCAACTTGCCGGAAGGCGTAGGCGAAGTGCATGTCGATGGCATCGGCTTGCACGTTCTTGCGGGCAAGGATGACGCCGGCAATTATGTGGTGGTCGACCACGAAAGCGATTATGAAAAGATCGAACTGGTCGTCTATTCGATGTTCGGCGTCGGTTTTATCGGGATCATGCTGTTTTCGCTGTTTTTGGGCGGCTTCATCGGGCGCCGCTTCGTGACCCCGATTACCACCCTGGCTGCCGCCGTGCGCGAAAGTTCCACCGAATTGCCGCTGCTCGAACGCAGCGACGAACTCGGCGTGCTGGCGCGCGCCTTCGCCGCCCACACCAGCGAGCTGCGCACCTACCTCGAGCGCGAGCGCCTGTTCACCGGCGACGTCAGCCACGAATTGCGCACGCCGCTGACCGTGATCACGGGCGCGGCCGAAATCATCCTCGCCCAGCCGGATGCCAATCCGGCCACCGCCGCCGCGGCCGAGCGTATATTGCGCGCCGCCAACGAGGCGTCCGCCTGCGTCAACGTGCTGCTGACCCTGGCGCGTTCGCGCGACCGCATCGCCCATCCCGTCACCAGCGTCGACCAGATCGCCCGCGCCGAAACCGAGCGCGCCCAGTCGCTGGTTGCCGGCACGCCGGTCGCGCTGCGCTTCCTCGGCGGTCCCGCCTTCGCCATCGCCGCGCCGCCCGAATTGCTGGTGGCGGCCGTCGGCAACCTGATCCGCAATGCCTGCCAGTACACCGCGCAGGGCGAGGTCGCGGTCCGGCTTGGCGCCGAATCGGTACTGGTCGAAGATACCGGCCCCGGCCTGCCATTGGCCGTGCGCGCCATCTTCGACCCGGCCCAGGGCGCCGCACCGGCGGCGGTGGCGAAAGGTTCCGCAGGCGCGGGCCTCGGCCTGGCCCTGGTGCGCCGCATCTGCGAGTACCTCGGCGCCACCCTCGTGTACAGCGAACGCGTGGGCGGCGGCAGCATTCTCGAAATCCGCTTCAATCCTGCTTTAACGAAATCTTAACGCCCGGTTGACGCCGGCTTGATGTTCAAAACGGTATCTTCGCCAGCATGTGTCGCCTTGCCAGGTGGCATCGCTGACCCTGGAGATTCCGTTGACATTGAACACCGCACCGCGCATCCACGCTTCCCTGCTCATCCTGGGCGCCTCGGTATTCCTGCTCACCGCTTGCAACGCCACCTTCTGGCGCACGTTTTTCAGCGCTACCGGCGGCCTCGGGCTGTCGCACCTGCCGCTGCACCTGGGCAGTTTCGCCTTGCTGGTGCTCTTGTTCAATGCCTGCCTGAACCTCATCAATTTTCGTTTCATCGTCAAGCCCGTGCTGGTCGTCTTGTTCATGGCGACCTCGGCCACGTACTACTTCATGAACGAGTACGGCACCGCGATCGACAAGTCGATGATCCAGAACTTGCTCGAAACCGATGTCCACGAAGCCCTCGAATTGCTGAACTGGAAGCTGCTGCTGACCATCACCTTGCTGGGTATCCTGCCCTCGCTGCTGGTCTGGCGCACGCAGATCGTGTTTTGCGCGGGCAAGCGTGGCCTGGTGCTGCAGGCCGCCAACATCGGCGGCTCCTTGCTGGTGGCGGCGATATTGCTGTTCTTGTTCTTCAAAAGCCTGGCGCCCGCGCTGCGCGAGCACCGCGAACTACGCTATTTGCTGGCGCCGACGAATTACATCCAGGCCATCAACGGCTACGTCAAGCAGCGCCGCGCCCAGGCGCTGGTGGTCGCGCCGCTGGGCATGGACGCGACCAGGCGCGCCAGCGCCGGCGGCAACAGCGCTCGCTCGGTCACCCTGATCGTGCTTGGCGAGACCGCGCGCGCCGCCAATTTTTCGCTCAACGGTTACGCCCGTCTCACCAATCCGGAACTGTCGAAACAAGCTGATTTGCTTAACTTCACCAACGTGCAATCGTGCGGCACGGCCACGGCGGTGTCGGTACCCTGCGTGTTTTCGGCCTTGGGCCGCGAAAACTATTCCGACGACAAGGCCCATGCGCAGCAGGGCTTGCTCGACGTGCTGTCGCATGCCGGTTTCGGCGTCCTGTGGCGCGACAATAATTCTGGCTGTAAAGGGACCTGCGACCGGGTCGATGTCGAAGACCTGTCGAAAGCCGATCCCGGCAACAAATGGTGTGTCGACGACGAATGCTACGACGAACGCCTGCTCGACGGCTTGCCCGAGCTGATCCGCAAGGCGCGCAAGGACCTGGTCATCGTCTTGCATCAGAAAGGTAGCCACGGCCCCGCGTACTGGAAACGCGCGCCCGCCGCCTTCCAGCGCTTCGGCCCGGTATGCCGGACCAACCAGCTCGAATCGTGCTCGCGCGAATCGATCGTGGCCGCCTACGACAACTCGATCCTGTACACCGACCACTTCCTCAACCAGGCCATCGAATTGCTCAAGGCCAGCGGCGAGAAGGAACAGCTCAATACCGCCATGCTGTATTTTTCCGACCATGGCGAATCGCTCGGCGAACACAATATGTATCTGCACGGAGCGCCGTATGTGATTTCCCCGGCCGAGCAGCGCGAAGTGCCGTTCATGCTGTGGCTGTCGGAGGGCTTCCGTTCGCGCTTCCATATCGACCAGCGCTGCCTGGCGGCGCGCACCGGACAATCGTTCTCGCACGACAATGTATTCCATTCGGTGCTGGGCATGCACCGCATCAGCACGGCCGTCTACAATCCGGGCCTCGACATCTTCGGGCCATGCACGCATGAGTCGTAAGCGGCTGCTCCTGGCGCTGGCGGGCAGCGCACTGGCGATCGCATGGATCAACGCCTTCACCGACCTCGACCTGATGCTGGCGCAAGCCATGTTCGATCCGGCCAGCGGCACTTTTCCTTGGCGCCATGCGTGGTTTGCCGAAACGGTCAGCCATGTCTGGGCCAAGGCGGCATTGCTGACCCTGGCGGGCGGCATGGTGCTGGCCGCCTTGTTCGACCTGCTCTGGCCACGCCCGGCCTGGGCCACGCCTTTCCGCCTGCGCCTGCGCGTGGTGGCACTGTCGGCGCTGCTGGCGCCATCCTGGATCAGCGCGCTGAAATATATGAGCGCCTCGCATTGCCCGTGGGACCTGGCGCTGTTCGGCGGCGGCGAAACCTATGTGCGCCTGTTCCAGTCGGCCTTGCCGTACGCCTCGCTTGGCCATTGCATGCCGGCCGGCCACGCGTCGAGCGCGCTGTGGCTGGTGTCCCTGGCGGTGTTCTGGCTGCCGCACCGGCCGCGCACGGCCCTGCGCGTGGGCGCGGCCATGCTCGGGCTCGGTTTTGCGCTGGGCTGGGTGCAGCAACTGCGCGGCGCCCACTTTCTCACCCACACGCTCTGGTCGATGTGGTGGACCTGCCTGATCGTCAGCCTGTTGTACCTGCTACTGACCGAGCGCAAGTGTTTGCTCAGCCGAAATGCAAATATTCAGCTTTCTTGAATCCATACCGACGAAGCCGGCTAGTTGTTCTGCAAGGCGTCTTGCGCGACGAGCCAGGCGCGCAGGTCCGCCAGCGGGCGGGCTGCGTCGAGCTCGTTGAAAATTTCGTGATACATGCCCTCGTACACATGCAGCTGCGCCAGGCCGGGCGGCAAGTGCGCGGCGAAGCGGCGCACGCCGTCCGGGTCGACCAGCCGGTCGTCGCCGGCGGCGAGCAACAGCGCCGGCACTGTCAACTTGCCGGCGTGCGCGTGGCAATAATCGATTGAACGCAGCATCGAGTGCATCAGGCGCGCGCTGATCCTGCCATGCACCAGCGGATCGGATTGATAGGCTGCCACGACACCCGCATCGTGCGACAGCCAGCGCGCCGGCAAGCCGTTCGGCACCGCCAGCGACGGCGCCAGCGCGTGCAAGGCCTTCAGAAGCATTAGTTGCAGGCGCGACAAGCGCAGCGCCAGGGCGGGCGACGACAGGATCAGGCCGCGCAAGGGCGACACGCCGGACAGGGCGAAGCGCGCCGCGAACAAGCCGCCCATGCTGTGGCCGAACAAAAAGGGAGGCCGGCGAAAGTGCGCGGCAAAGTCGTCGATGACGATTTCGGCATCCTGCAGCAGCGGATCGCCGTTGATGACGTCGCCGCGTTTGCCTTGCGAGCGGCCATGGCCGCGGTGGTCGTAGCAGCGCACCGACAGGCCGCAATCGTTGAAGAACGCGGCCAGGTGGCGATAGCGTCCGCTATGCTCGCCGAGGCCATGCATGATCACGACGCTGGCGCGCAGCGGCGCGGCCGGCAGCAGGTAGTCGCTGACATGCAGCCGTGTGCCGTCGGCGGCAACGAGCTGGTGGCTGTGTTGCGCCACCAGCGCGGACATCAGACGCCCCAGACCACGTCGTGACCGCCGGCCTTGGCTGCGCGCAGCATTTCCACCAGCGGATAAGCACGGGTCGAAAAACTGACCGCCTGGATCTCTTCGTGGTTGGCGTCGTCGCCGTCTTCGTTGTGATGCGCATGGACATCGCGCTCGACATCTTCGGACACGACATGCTGGCGGCTCTCGGCGATTTCTTGCTCGAGAACTTGCAAGGCATGCGGCGCTTCGGCTGCCGTGATGACACCCTGGTCGACGTTTTTATGGAGCAGGTCGAGGATGCGTTTTGCGTGTTCCTTGTACATCAAAACTTCTGATGCTGCTTTGGAGGTAAAGGTAATTAACATAGGAACTTTCTAATTATGCGTACATGGTGAAACGATAACACGAACCGGCGCTTCCGGTCGTGACGATACGCCGCTTGTGCCTCACGTAGTGCCTCACGTAGCGCGCCGGCTCAACCGGGTTTCACCCGGAAAAACCGTGCCGTTGCCGCGAAGGCCATCAGCAGCAGCGTGGTCATGACGGACCCGACCACGACCGACGCTTTCCAGCCGTGCGCCTGGCCGTACATCAAGATGAAACTCAGGCCTGCCCAGCCGGCGCCGGTCAGCAGTTCGAAGACGGTGCGGGCCAGGTTCGACTTGCCGCGCCGCTTGAAGTCGCCGCGCGCGGCCGGCGGGCTGCACCAGGCCACCACCAGCGCGCTGTTGCATGCGCACATGGCGCAGGCAAGCAGCATGATGGCCGCCGCGGCTGGCTGGCGCATGCCCAGCCAGCATAGCGGCAGCAGCGCCACCGCCAGCGGTGGGATCGCCACCGCGGCCAGCTTGGCGCGCCGGATCGCGCCCTGGCTGCACGGGGCGCCGCGCAGCAGGTCGGGGGCGTCTTCGGCGGCGATCACGATCCAGGCCAGCGAGGAACTGAGCGTGCCGCATAAAAACACCAGCGCCGCCGCCACCGTCGGCAGCGAGACCGCGCGCCCGAACAGCAGCGGCATGAGCAAAGGCAGCATGTACATCAGTTGCAATCCCACCTGCGCGATCAGTTGCGGGTCGCGCCAGATCAGGCGCCATTCCTTGACGATGACGGTGCGCGCGAGACCGCGCCCGAAGCGCAGGCGCACGCCCCCAGCCGGCGCCCTGGCTACCCGCGCCGCGCCGGCGGCCTGCAGCACGCCGCGCAAAAAAAGGCGATGGGTCAGGCGCGCTGTCAGCAGGAACACCGCGCCGCCCGTGGCGAGCATCAGCAAGGCCGGCAGCGGCATGCCCAGCGCCGCCCTGGCGGGCAGCCAGGCGACGCTGTCGACGCCGAGCGTGGCGCCCTGGTCGAACAGCGACGCCAGGCGCGTGACGATGCGCTGCACGTCCGGCCCGAACGCACTGTTAAATGCCTGCGTCAGCAAAAACACCGCGGCCCCCGACAGTGCGCCGAGCAGTTGCGCCGTCACGCGCGTGCGCCGCACGCCCAGCCAGCGCACCAGCCCCAGCGTGAGCAGCATCGCGACCGATGACGAGGTGAGCGTCATGCCGATGATGGCCGGGTAGATTCCCAGCCAGCGGAACTGCCCGAGCACGATGCCTGCATGCGCGAACGGCGCCAGGAAAAACAGGTACAGCGTGCAACTGCTGGCCGCGATCGCCGCCAGGCGCACGCTCAACACGCTGGTTGACGGGATGGGCGACGACAGCAGCAGGTCGAGGTCGCGCCGCTCGAACAGCGCCGTCACGCTGGCATTGAGGCCGGTCGAGAGCATGAGCGTGAAAATACCGGCCATCAGTGCGCCGACCATCTTCAGCAGCGCATGCGCCGGCGGCCCGGCCGGGATCGTAGCGTGGCTTAGCGCCATGAACGCGAAGCCGTGCATCAGCGTGGCGAGGATCAGCCACACCGCGAGCGTCTTCTTGCCGATGCCCATGCTGGCCGCATCCTTGCGCATGCCCAGCATGTCGAACATGGCCAGGCGCAGCTCGTGCCGCAGCAGCCACAGGGCGCTGCCGGGACGCGCCATCAGCGTTTCCCTGTCAACTGCAGGAACACGTCTTCCAGGGTGCCGCCCTCGGTCTGCGCACGCAGCTGGTCGAGCGTGCCCTCGGCGATCAGGCGCCCGTGCTCGATGATGCCGATGCGCTGCGCCAGCCGTTCCGCCACTTCCAGGATGTGGGTGGTGAGGATGACGGTGCCGCCGCCATCCACGTGCGCCAGCAGCAGGTCTTTGACCTGGCGCGCGGCGGCCGCATCGAGCCCGGTGAGCGGTTCGTCCAGGATGAGCAGGCGCGGTTCGTGGATCAGCGCCCCGGCCAGCGCGAGCTTTTGCTTCATCCCGCGCGAAAAGCCTTCGGTCAGTTCGTGCGCGTGCGCGGCGAGGTCGAGCCAGTCGAGCAGGCGGCGTGCGTGCGGCTCGGCTTGACCGGCGTCGATGCCCCACAGGCCGGCCACGAATTCCAGGTATTCGGTGGGTTTCAGTTTGGCGTACAGCATCGGGTCGTCCGGCAGGTAGGCCATGTTGCGCTTGGCCGCCGCCGGGTCGCGCGCGAGGTCCACCCCGAGCACCTCGATGCGGCCGGCGTCGGGCGCCAGCAGGCCGGCCACCATGCGCAAGGTGGTGGTCTTGCCGGCGCCGTTGGGGCCGAGCAGCGCATACAGTTCGCCGCGCCGCACCGTCAGGTCCAGCTGGTCGACGGCCGGACGGCCGAAGTGCTTGCTCAGTGCCGTCAGCTTCAGGGCGGCGCCGCTGTCTTGGTTCATGGTCGTGCGTTTCCGGGTTGCGCGCGGCTGAAGGTGAAGAACGCCAGCGCGCCGGCCTGCAGCAGCACGGCGATGGCGAGGGTGGCGCGGAAGGCGTCGGGCGCCGGGGCGCCGTGCGCCTTGAACAGGTCGACCGCCACGCCGAAGCCCCACTGGGTGGCAAAGGCGCCGATGAACAGTTGCAGGTTGTAGGCCGAGTTGGCGCGCCCCGCCAGCGCGGCCGGGAAGGCCAGCGCGACGTGCGACTGCACCAGGGTGGTGACCGGCACGCAGGCCGCCAGCAGCAGCCAAAGCAGCCAGGCCAGCGGCGCACTGGTGGCCAGCATGGCCGCCTGCGTGGCCACCATGCCGCCGATCCCGAGGCCGATGATGCGGTGCGTGTTCCAGCCGCGCGCCACCAGCCGCGGCGCGGCCCAGCCTAGCGCCAGGTAGGACAGCAGCAGCACGGCATTGAATGCGAACAGGATGGAGCCGGTCTGCTGCGCGCTTTTGCCCAGCACGGTCGTCATCCACGGCCCGGCCCACAGGGTTTGGAGCGCGAAGAAAATGCCGTGATTGAGCAGGCCCGGCACGCCCATGCGCCAGAAATAGGCGCTGCCGAAAATGCGCCGGTAGCCGCCATCGGCGAGCGCCACGCCAGCCTTGGCCGCGCCGCTGTCGAACTGGCGTTCGACCTCGCGCAGCGAAAAGAAGATCGCGCCGGCGACCGCCAGCAGCAGGGCCGCGACCACCCAGAAAATGCCGCGCCAGCCGATCGCTGGCAGCGCCATGGTCACCGGCACGGTGGCGGTGAGCGCGCCCGAGGTGCCGGCCACCAGCATCCAACTGGCCAGCTGGCTCTGGCGTTCGAGCGGAAACCACTGGCGGTAGGCCTTGAAGGCGGCCATCAGGCAGGCCGACACGCCGATCCCGATCAGGGCGCGCCCGAGCCACAGGCCGGCCAGCGAACTGCTGCTCGCAAACACGGCCGCGCCCACGGCGGCGCACAGAAGCAGGGTCGATTCGGTGCGGCGCGCGCCGTATTTGTCGAGCCACACGCCGAGCGGCAGCTGCATGGCGCCGAAGGCGACGAAATAGGCCGACGAGAGCAGTCCCAGGTCGGCGTTCGACAAGCCCATCTCGGCCACCAGCGCCGGCGCGATGACGGCGTTGACCGCCCGCAGCGCGTACGACAGCAGGTAGCCCAGCGCAAAGCACAGGAACACGCGCGCCGCGCGCGCACCGCCCAGGGTCGCCGTCACGTGCCCGGTCACGTTCTTATTGCAGCTTGAACGAGGACATGAACATCTCGACCTGTTCCTGCGAGATGTCCTTTTCCTTGCCCATCACGATGACCTGGTAAAAGCGCTTGTTGCGCGACTCGAAATGGCCGACCAGGCGCATCGGCACGCCTTTCTGCACGCCGCTCGCGTCGATGTCGATGGCGCTCGAACGCGCAGTGGCGCTGCCGGCGGCGGCCGAGGCCTTGCCCTGCTTTTCGCTGTTGATGGTGGCGCCGATATTGCGCACCAGCGCCGTCTTCATGGCCGCCACGGCCGCTTCGGCCTTGTCGGCGTCGGGCGCTTCGCCGCTGCCGACGGCGAACATGGTGCCATTGACCTGGGCCGCGGTCATGGTCATCTTGACCGTCATGCCGTTCAGGTCGACGTCGCGCGCGTGGGTGGCCGGTTTGTCGGGGAACATCACGCGGAAGGGCGCATCCTGGCTGCTGTAATCGCGCCAGTTGTATTGGGGGCTGCACGCGGCAAGGGCCACGCCGGCCAGCAGGGAGAGGATGAGAGGTTTGAAAGAAGAGATTCGCATTCGCCAATGTTAGCAGGAATGCGCAGCCTCTTGATCGCGATGATGGCCCCGGGTGATGGCGCTGGGTTATTGCGCCTTGCTGGTGCGCAGCAAGGCATACATATTGTCGCTGAACGGGGTGGTGTCGAGCGCGCTCATGCGCACCACGTCCAGGCCGGCGCGCGCGGCCATCGCGCGCAGCGTCTTGGGCGTGAAGTAGTTGACGTGGTCGGGCCAGCGAAAGCCGCTCCAGCGCGGGCCGCGGATCATCCGGTTGTAGCAGGCGAAGTTGGGCACCTTGACGATGATGGTGCCGTCCGCCTTGAGCCGCTTGCGGCAGTTTTCCAGCACTTCGAGCGGACTGGCTTCGTGTTCGAGGTAGGAGGCCATGACGATGATGTCGAAATAGTCTTCCTCGAAACGCAGTACGCCATCCTGGGCCGAGGCGTGCACGCAGCGTCCGCCCAGCGGGCGCAGCTTGTCGTCCGACAGGGTCGAGAGCGCGCGCGAAATTTCCACCCCGTGCGGCGCGACCCGGCCGCGCAGGGCCGGCGGCAGCGAGGTCATCAGGGTTTGCAGCAGCTCGCCCCAGCCGCAGCCGACGTCGAGCACGTTGATGCGCGCCGAGGGCGAGGCGGCGATCAACTGGTTCAGGATGCCCAGCACCTTGTTGCGCTTCAAGACCCTGGCGCGGAAGTGCTTGAGCATGGTGCTGAAGGCGTAGCGTATCGGCTCGGCTTGCTTACGCGCGGCCGATTCCTTGCTGAAGGTCACTTCGTAGGCGTAGGTTTCGCTCAGTTCTTCGTAGGCGGGCGGATTGGCCAGGAAGATGATGTCGGTCTCGGCGCATTGCTTGAGCACCCAGGGCGCCGGCGCATAGTCGAGATCGTGTTCGCGGCCCTGCACGGCCAGTAAAGGAGAAAAACGCTGAACCAAGATGGGTACCCCGACAAGGTTTGCTGGCCGCTGGCGGATGCTTGCGGGCACGGGGCTGCGCCCGGTCTGGCGCCGATGCCCGATGTGCATACTAACATCAGGAAATCTTCCGTGCATGCAATTTTGCAATCAGGTTTAACAACAGCTTGCACGCGAGGCGCGATGGCGCGGCGACCTGCCTGTCCGCTGGGCTTGAACGGTCGAGCCGGCGCCGCAATTGCGTGTTTGGGCAGACAAGCTTCCATCTTGACTGTGGCTTCGGTTCACGGATGATCAAGCATGTGGTGTGGGTCTGTTCCCTACTGTACGCAGGAACGCTGCCGATTACTGGCTGGTTGGGAGTGGCCCAGCCGCAAAGTTATTCAGAGCTGAAAAAACCGCAACTTTCGCACAAATGAAGTGTCGACCTGATATGTTGGCTCAATCGAAGTACAAGGAAGATCGATGGCGCGAGGCACAAAAGTACTCCAATAGCAATAAATCCAAGCGCCTGCAGAGCGGGAAGAATGAGAAGGTAGCCTGCCGCAATAAATCCAGAGACGCTTGCAGTGATGAGTATTTTTCCGTTTCGCAACAATTGATGTTGTAAGCGGGTGTTACCAGGTATATCGAAATGTCGCCATTTGCTAGCTCCGCATTGAGGACAAACCATTTCGGGAACTGGCATATAATCGATGTTCATCTGGCGTTCCTATATCTGAGTGCTGGTGAACAATTTGCGCACTGTAGATGGGTTATTTTTTTGCAGGGGACTTCGCCCCTTGAGGTTTTTTGTCTTCATACTGTGCTACTACAGCGATAATTGGAAGCACTATGCTCGGCATCTGGTAAACGGCGGATTTAGCGAACATATTATAGATGGTTCTGTTGCATTAGCGAACGTCAGCCGGACAATCATATAAGTTGCGGCACCCGAATCTAAGACGAATCGACATGCTCAACTTCAAAGGGATGCGATTTCCTCTCGATGTGATTCTGAATGGTCCGTCCAGTTTGAGGGCCATCGTGCCGCTCCAGGAAAATTCCGTCGTTCGTTCAACAATGCGACAGAAACCATGAAATAAGCAGTCGATTATCGTCGATAAGCAGTGTAAGCAAAACATGTCTGGCTTTGAAGATCGGCCCGCTACGGATGGGACCATTATTCCACGCGTCCCTACATCGATCAACATGCCGACTTCACTTCTTTACGTATCGGAATTTTTGCTTCATGTGCTTCCGAGAGCCATACATCCCCTTCATTCTCACTCTCCGACAATGAAAATCCGACGGTATTTTTCTGATTGATAAACTGTGACTTCTGTTCACGGGTGATCAAGCATGTGGTGTGGGTCTGTTCCCGGCTATACGCAGGAACGGTGCTGATCACCGGCTAGCTAGGAGTGGCGCAGCCGCAAAATTATTCTGAGCTGAAAAAACCACAACTTTCGCACAAATGAATTGTCGACCTGATATGACCGCCCAATCGCATTAAAAGAAAGATTGTTGGCGCGAGGCATAAGAGCATTCCAACGGCAATTAAAGCAAGCTCTTGCAGAGCGGGAAAAATGAAAAGGAAGCCTACCGCAATAAACACATAGACGGTTACATTGATGAGTCTCTCGCAGTTTTGCAACAATTCATGTTGTAAGCAGGTGTTAGCAGGTAGATCGAAATGTCGCCAATTGGTAGCTCCGCATTGGGGGCAAGCCAGCTCGGGTACTGGCAGAAAATCGATGTTCATCTCGCGTTCCTGTGTTTGGGTGTTTGCGGACAATTTGAGGTCTGTAGATGTGTTATTTTTTGAAGGGGACTTCGCCACTTGAGGCTTTTTCTCCTGATACTGTGCTACTACGGCGGCAATTGGAAGCACTAACGTTGGCGTCTGGTAAGCGACGGATTTAACGAACATATTATAGATTGGCAATGCCGCCCTTGGAATCATCGCATCTGCTCCATACTTGATGCCCAGTTCACCCAGGCTTGCATAGGTACCTTGGTTTTTTGAAACTATAGTCCGGTCCATGAATCGCAACCGCCCCAAGGTGTCATAAAACGCGTAGATCAAATGGCCGCCAATGTCCTTGCCAGCACGCATCAACCTTACTGAAATAAGGACTACACTTCCATCTCGCTTCAGCAAACCCTTCGCCAAAATTTCCTCAAGATTGCGAACTGATACCAAGTTTCCTATCCTCGCCCCCAGATTTTGCAGATTGTGCGCCATCGTTTCCAGAGCGACCCCGCCAAGCCGATCAATCGAGATACCCACAGCGGCCGCTAAGTCGGCAACATGTGCATAGAGTTTTCCGTTGGCATGATGCCCGGTTTGTGCCAATGCCTTGGTCGTACCCACCCAAGAGCAAATTCCTGCTCTTGGCGCAATGTCTTGGATGACCTTCGCTCTGTTTAGCAGTACTGCAGATTTCGCCATTTGTGTGGCTTTGCCGACCGGGAAGATAGCGATGAACCTCATCCCATCGGCAAAAAAGCCAGACACTCCACCCTTTTTAACGCCATCGCCCAAGCGTAAAATGTCCGACATTGATGCACAAAGTTTCATGAATGAGTGCGTTGTGGCGGCTGCAATCATTACACCGTGATTGTAATGTGAGTCTTCGACCAACTGATCCAATACTGAAGCGGCGCTTTTTCCTTGTTCATCAATCCAATCTGCAACACTCGTGAAAACCCACATTTTGCATCCAAAAGTTAATCTTATTGCAATAGTTATACTTCATTTTGCAGGTATGGGAATCCCAAATTTAGCATTCCGTGCGATTAAAGTTGCTGGTAGCGTTGGCTTCACTCATTTGCGAATCGCTATATCATCAGTGGCGTCGAAAAGCGCTTTGTCAGGTACGGGAACACGTTTTCGCGGTAGATGTTTTTTGACCGAGCGCGCATCTGGTCGAGTATGCCCGAGGAGGTCAGGCGTCCATGCTCGACGATGCCATGCGCTGCCTTATGTCTGGGAAACGCCGATGCCTTCGTCCAGCTCGACGATGAAGCCGGGATCGAAGCGGGCATTCTCGGTGCCGCCGGTGCGGGTCTTGTAGCCGCACGGGTTCGACACCACCCGGCATTTGCCGATCAGGTAGTCGACCGGATCGTGCATGTGGCCGTGTACCCAGAGGTCGGCCCGGCTGGCCAGCTCGTCCAGCCGCGAGGCATACGCGGCCGAAAAGCGCGACGTCGCGTACGCCTCCGGTACCGAGCGCATCGATGGCGCCATGTGGGTGATGACCACGGTCGGCCCGGCAAACGGCGCGGCCAGCCGGGTGCGCAGCCAGGATAGCTGGAGGGCGTGGAACATGGCGGTATCGGCTGCGCGCAGCTTGCGGTAGTTCATCCCGGCCAGGCGGATGCGCTTGTAATCGTTCATGACCGCCTCCGCTTCGCGCATGGCGGCCTGGCGGTCGTCGTCGCCGAACAGGCGGAAATCGGTCCACAGCGTGGCCCCCAGGAAGCGGACATTGCCAATGATTTTTTCGTCGCAGGACAGGAAGTGGACGTTGCCGGACTCGGCGCTGGCCGCTTTCAACTCGGCTTGCACGGTGTCGAGATTGTGGCCGTAGCCTTCGTGGTTGCCGTGCACGTACAGCACCGGCAAGCCGGCGAAGTTGTGCGCGGCCCAGGGCACGGCCCTGGCGCCGGTATCGATATCGCCGGCCAGGATGACCACATCGGGCCGGGACAGCGCCGGATCGATGCGCGGCGCTTCGGCCCGCCAGAGTTCGTGATGCAGGTCGGAAAGGATGAGCAGGCGCATGGGAACGGCGGGGAGGATGAAGTCAATCTTTCATACTAGCCTATTGGCGGCCCGGCAGGGGCCCGGCGTGGCCCGGCGGGGGGCATGCGCGCAACGCCTCGGTGAAGCGGGAAACGCTGCCGCCGGTCCCCGGCCGCACGCGTTTTTTCGGCAAACTGGCACTCCCGGCAAAGGCGTTTTAGAGCGCGCGTGCGCGGCGTTCATTTATCGGCGTACTAAGCCGCCGCGCCGCCCAATCCGTGCGCTTTACAGGCGCCGGAAATGGTGCCGGTGAATACCGCGCAGGGCCGTATTGTTACCCGAAAAGCATGTCCGTATTTACTTTCGGTTTAATCGGCGCGAATTAAGTGAATCTTAACGAACGCGCCTTTTACCGAAATCGTGGCCGGCCGGGGATCCTGCGAAAATCCTCCCGACGTCAAAAAATGTGTATAAATACGCATAAAAAGATGGTAACTGCATGCATATACCGTCAAATATGCATGATTGCCCGTTCTCAAGACTGCGTGAACGGCGCGAAAACCCGCAGGGTTGGGGCATCAATTGTTGTTTTCTAGATATATGTACAAGATCAATAATTGACAGGAAAGAGTTCGTAATGGTTATATATGCAATCGAAGATTTGAATTTCCGGCAAATCTCGCGAACGCGTCCGAGAGACGACTATAAATATAATTAATCGGTGGCCGTTTCGCCTCACGAGAGCGAAACGCGTTCATACACTTACAAAATGAGGAGCTTTGCAATGATGGTGGAGACAAGATTGTCGCGGTCGATTCGTGTGATGTTTATTGGTGGCGGTATCGCCCTGAGCATGCAGATGGCGAATGCGCAGAGCGCAGGCGACATGCAAAAAGTGGAAATTACCGGTTCGAGCATCAAGCGCGCCGAAGCGGAAACCATTTCGGTTGTGCAGACGCTCAGCCGCAAGGATATCGAGCAAACCGGCAAGACCTCGATTGCCGAAGTCGTACGCAGTATTTCCGCCGATAACAACGGTAGTATCAGCGGTTCGTTTACCAACGGCTTCGCCGGCAGCGCATCGGGCGTGTCCCTGCGCGGCCTGAGCGTGAGTTCGACCCTGGTGCTGATCAACGGCCGCCGCACCGCGCCGTACGGCTTCGGCGACGATGGCCAGCGCAGCTTCGTCGACTTGAATTCGATCCCGCTCGACGCGGTCGATCGCATCGACATCCTGAAAGACGGCGCCTCGGCCATTTATGGTTCCGACGCGATCGCCGGCGTGGTCAACGTGATCCTGCGCCAGAACTATGTTGGTAAAACCATTTCCGCCAGCACCGGCATCTCCGGCGAGCGCGACGGCAACGTGAACAGCATTTCCGGCGCGGTTGGCTTCGGCGACCTGCAGGCCGACAAATACAACGTCTTCTTGACGGTGGACGCCAAACAACAAAAACGCATTGACCAGAACAGCCGCGAAAAATGGCTGGGCCAGGCTGACGCGCGTCCATGGGGCGGCCGCGACCAGCGCAACGGCCACACCAGCGCCGGTAACGCCGGCGGCAGCAGCTTCCTCGGCACCTTGCGTCCGGTAAACGCCGCAGGCGCGCCGAACGGCCACGTCACCAACCTGCCAGGCAGCTGCGATCCGATCAATCTCGATCCGACCGGCGGCACCTTGCACGACAACACGCGTGGCGGTTGCTTGTGGGATCCGGTCGACTACGCGACCATCCAGCCAGAAACCAAAAACCTGAACGTGTTCGCCCGCGGCACGCTGGCGCTGGGTGAAACCACCCGCGCCTACGCCGAAGTCGGCGTGTTCAAGTCGGAAGCGAAAACCTACACCACCCCGTCCGGCCTGACCGGCGCCGGCTTCGATCTGGTCAACGCCCGCGTCAACAACACCGGCTCCGGCCCCGACCAGCTGCTGATGCCGGCCAACCACCCGGACAACATCCTCGGCGTGGCGGCACGGCCGCGCTGGGTAGACGCATCGCGTCCACGCGCATCCGACATGGAATCGACGGTCACCCGCATCCTTGCCGGCGTGAAGGGCAACTTCGCCGACTGGGATTACGACACCGGCGTGCTGTACGCGGAAAGCAAGACCGACAAGACGCAAAACGGCTACTACCGCACCAGCGCGATGCGCACGGCGCTGAACAACGGTACCTTCCGTATCGGCAAGGGCGTCATCAACAACGCCGATGTGCTGGCCCTGATATCGCCAACCTTGTACAACTCGGGTATCACGAAAAGCACCTCGTTCGACTTCAAGGCATCGCGTGAACTGATGGAATTGCCTGGTGGTAAGATGGGCATCGCCGTCGGCGCCGAGTACCGCAAGGAAAAAACCGACAGCCAGGCGACGCCTTTCACCGACACCAACGATATCGCCGGCCTGGGTTATTCGGCATCGAAGGGTTCGCGCGACGTGACCGCGCTGTACACCGAGCTGGCCGTGCCGATCCTGAAAACGGTGGAACTGCAATTCGCGCTGCGTTCGGATGATTACTCCGATTATGGCCGCTCGACGACGCCGAAAGTGGGCTTCAAGTTCACCCCGAACTCGACCCTGGCATTCCGCGGTACGTATGCTGAAGGCTTCCGCGCACCGAGCGCCGCCGAAAACGGCGACAGCGCGGTGGCGGCCTTCACCAGCATTGCCAACGATCCGATCCGTTGCCCGGTCACCAAGCTGGCAGCGGACTGCTCGGCCCAATCGGTTGGCGCGATCACCGTCGGTAACAAGAACATCAAGCCGGAAGAGTCGAAGAGCTACAGCCTGGGCATGGTGATCGAGCCGATCAAGAACGTGAACCTGTCGGTGGACTTGTGGCAGATCGTGCGTACGGGTGAAATCAGTGGTTCCGATCCTGGCGCCGTGGTCGAGAACCCAGCGGGCTACCCGGATGCTGAAATCGTACGCGGCGAAGCGACCACCAACTTCCCGAACCTGCCTGGCCAGATCCTGATGGTCAAGGCACCGTATCTGAACGCCGGTGAAACCAAGACGTCGGGCGTCGACCTCGATCTGCGCGGCCGCCTCAACCTGGGCAACAACGGCAAGCTCAATTCCGGCGTCACCGTGACCTACATGAAAGAATTCACCCGTACCGATGCCGCCGGCACCGTCTACGAATTCGCAGGTACCCACGGCGACGTCAACCTGTCGGGCAACGGCGGCACGCCGAAGACCAAGGTCCGCTTCGTGTTGGGTTGGGAAAATGGTCCGTTCCAGATCACCGGCAACGTCAACTACGTCAGCAGCATCAGCAACACCAACCAGGTCGGCGGCGAGTGCCTCGATTCCGATGAAGCTGGCGTCGCGCTGCTGAACTGCCGTATCGCCTCGTTCACCACGCTCGACACCTTCGGCAAATGGGCGTTCTCGAAAAACTTCGAGATCACCGCGTCGGTCAGCAACCTGCTGAACAAAAAAGCACCGCTGGACGTGCAGACCTACGGCCGCATCAACTACAACCCGTCGCTGCACCAGACGGGCGCGGTTGGCCGTTACTTCACCCTGGCAGGACGTTACACGTTCTAATTGCTGGTTAGCAGCACCGCAGCCGGAGCGGCTGCCGTCCACCCTGCGGGGCGAGGCGGCGGTTGATCCGGCTGTTTTTTCGTCTGGACAAAGCGATAGGAGCGCCGCATGGCTGTCTGGCAGTTTGGATTGATCGTGATGCCGGTTGCTGGCATTGTCAGAATACACGGGCAGATGATCGACGTGCTACCCGGAGATGCCGATAATGCGTTTGAGATATCGTTCGATCAGGCCGAGCTTGTTCCGAACTATTGGGAAGGTATCGACAACACGCAGCTACAGATGCTGGCCAACAGCCTGCTGCCGCGCGCACCGTCGTGGAGCGACGCGGCGACCATGTATGGCGACGAGAAAACCGACCATATCCAGATATGGGACGACAGCGTGCATGTCCGGCTCGATTGCCGCAACGTCAACGCGGCGCTGCTCGCTGCCGTTGTCGCCGCAGCCCGCGACGCGCACTGCTGCATCGTCCTGTGCGAGGGCGGGCGCATTCTGTCCCCGGTGCTGGAATGCGTGAGCGATGCGCTGCAGGCATCGGCGGCATCGAGGTTTGTCCTGAATCCGAGACAATTCCTGGCATCCGCCGACCGGCTTGCGCAGCGAGGATAGCCGGGCGGACTGCGCATTTTATCGCCGCCCGACCCTCACGGCTCGCGCAGCCCGCGCCGCAGCTGGATCGCCTCGGAAACATGCTCGGCCAGGATCACCGGCGCATCGGCCAGGTCGGCGATGGTACGCGCCACCTTCAGCACGCGGTGATACACGCGCGCCGACCAGTTCAGATGCAGCATGGCCTGGCGCAGCACCGCCTCGCCGGCCTTGTCCGGCCGGCAGTGCCTTTCCACTTCTCCTGTGATCAAGCCCTGGTTTTGCTTGCCCTGGCGCGCCAGCTGGCGCTGGTGGGCCAGCGCCACGCGCGCGGCGATGGCGCTGCTCGGTTCACCGTCGGCGTCGGCCAGCAGGGTATCGGGCTGCAGCGCCGCCACTTCGATCTGGATATCGATGCGGTCGAGCAGCGGCCCCGAGATGCGGCCCTGGTAGCGCAGCACCGCGTCGCTGGTGCAATCGCACTTGCCCGACGGATGGCCCAGAAAGCCGCAAGGGCAGGGGTTCATCGCCGCGATCAATTGAAAGCGCGCCGGGAAGTCCGACTGGCGCGCCGCGCGCGAGATCGTCACCCGGCCCGATTCCATCGGCTGGCGCAGCACTTCCAGCACGCGCCGGTCGAATTCGGGCAGTTCGTCGAGAAACAGCACACCGCAATGGGCGAGCGAAATTTCGCCGGGACGCGGCACCGCGCCGCCGCCCACAAGGGCCACGCCGGAGGTGGTGTGATGCGGGCTGCGAAACGGCCGCACCTTCCAGTTGCTTGCCGAAAAGCCGCCAGTGAGCGACTGCACCGCCGCCGATTCGAGCGCCTCCTGGTCGCTCATGCCCGGCAGCAGGCCGGGAAAGCGCGACGCCAGCATGGTTTTGCCGGCGCCGGGCGGCCCCACCATCAGCACGCTGTGCGCGCCGGCCGCCGCCACTTCCAGCGCGCGCTTGCTCGTATGCTGGCCTTTGACGTCGCAAAAATCCGGATAGTCGGGCAGGCGCGCGAGCGCGCGCGGCTGGTGGCGGCCCAGGCGGCAGGCGTCATCGCTGGCGGCAAAGTGGGCGCACACCTGGAGCAGGGTGGCGGCCGGGTAGATGACGGCGTCGGCCACCAGCGCCGCTTCGTCGGCATTCGCTTGCGGCAGGATGAAGCCACGATGCGCACCGGCTTCGCGCTGCATGGCGAAGGTGATCGCCAGCGCTCCGCGGATCGGGCGCAGCTCGCCCGATAGCGACAGCTCTCCGGCGAACTCGTAGCGTTCCAGGCCGCGCGAGGGAATCTGGCCGGAGGCGGCCAGGATGCCGATCGCAATCGGCAAGTCGAAGCGGCCGGACTCCTTGGGCAGGTCGGCCGGGGCCAGGTTGACGGTGATGCGGCGCGCGGGGATCTGGAAGCCGGCGTTTTGCAGCGCGGCCTGCACCCGGTCTTTCGATTCGCGCACTTCGGCGTCCGGCAAGCCGACGATGGTGAATTTCGGCAAGCCGTTAGCCAGATGCACTTCGACGCTGACGGCGCGCGCTTCCATGCCGGCCAGGGCGCGGCTGCGTAACACGGCGAGGCTCATGGGAATTCCTGATGAGTGCTTGGAATTGCCGATGGTGCGGCCTGCCCGGCCTTGCCCGCTTGATGCGAGCCAAAGGTGTGCGCGAGGATTGCCCGCAATGCGGCCAGTCCGGTGAGGACCAGGGCGCGTCAAGTCACCGCTGATGGCGCTCAAGAGTAATCAATGGCGCAAAGCAATGGCGACTACAATAGCCGGCGGTTCAGCATCACCGGGCACGATAAACTAAGACTTTGGCCCATTGGACATGACATTGTGGAGAGCGCGCAAATAGATGTTTTTTACTTTGATGGCAGACGAGGGCGCCGGTGCCACCCGCTACGCTTACATGGTGCTCAAGCACCACGCCAGCTGTGCCGCCGTCGGCCGCCGGCCTTGCACTTATCTGCGGCTGCAGGCGCATAGGGTGGTGCGCCATGGCGCATGAGCGCATCGTCTTCCCCATGCCGGCCTCGTGCGAGGTGGTGTTCGACGTGTTTCACTATCATCAATGGCGGGCGCGCTGGGACAGCCTGGTCTCGCACACCGAGGTCGACGGCGGCGCGCCTTGCCCGTCGGTCGGCGCGGTCAGCGCCAGCACCGGCGGCGGACTGCTGCGTGCGTTATCGATGCGTACCGAATTCATCAGTTACCAGCGCCCGCGCCTTGCGGCGGCGCGCATGGTCGGCACGTCCTTTCCCTTTTCCAAGTGGGCGGCCTCGATGAAGCACGAGAGCGCCCCCGGCGGCGGCTCGCTGCTGATCTACACCTACAACATCGAAGCCGGTCCGCGCGTGCTGCGCTGGCTGGTCGAACCGGTGGTGCACCTTGTGTTCCGCCGCCAGACGGTCAAGCGGTTTGCGCGCATGCATGCTTTCCTGTCCGCGCACGCCGGCGAGGTGGAAGCGTGGCAGCGCGACTTTCACGGCGCTGGCGCCATCGATACGCAGTAACGGTGGCGACGCAGGTGTCGCTGTTCCACGCGTTGCATTTCCACATCGCCAAGCCCAGTCGGGGCGCCAGGTATATAAATTGCGTTGAATAAATGTTATTATCTTTTGCTTAACGATGCGCGCACCGCCCGTCGCCGTTCCGCAAAAGGTTCCTGCATGACCATTCCCGCTCCCGAAACACTTTCTCCGGCCGACAAACAGCAGTTGCTGTTGAAAACATTTCCAGTCCGGGCCAGGAAGGTCAACCATAGCGGCGTGCGCGGCAAGTACTTCTGGAAAGCAGTCTCGAGCCTGTTTGGCGTGGCCTTAGCCGCCTTCTTCATCTGGTTCTGGCTGCCTGACATCGTCAGGGACGCACGGCTCGCATGGTTCGATTCGGTCGTCGTCGAGTCGGAGGCTGATCTGACCGGCTCCTGCAAGATCTCGAAGATGGTGTTTATCAGTTGCGATGCAAAAATATCCTATCGACCCGACCCGGCACGCGAGGCCGTTTTAACGGTGGAGCAACATACCTCGTTCTTCGGTTTCAGCCACGGCACCAAGGTGGATGTCTTGCGCAGCACCACGCATCCCGAGCGCATCACCACCTCGATCGCAACCGAGCATCTGGGTAACCGGATCATTTCCTTCCTGCTGCTGGCGGGACTGCTTGTCTTGTTTGAGTACGCGGTCTGCAGCGAGGCCTGGAAGGAGTTCCGCCATAGCCGCCTGCAAGGACGGGAAGTCGTGCTGCGGCCGGTGCTGGCCCGTGTCTACGAATGCGATGAGGATCGCAACGTCAAATTCTCGGCCGATATCGATGGCGTCGAGCGGCATGGCGTGAATGTGTTGCGCTACGGCGACGCTCCCTTGTTCCTGCCGTGGAGCCAGAACGTGGCCATCGCCCTGCTGGCCAGCGGGACCCGCTACATGATCCTGCTTGATGAGGAGATGACAGTGGCCGACTTCACCGATAGCGAGAAAGCGCTGTTGAAGACGCTGTTGAGCTGAATCAAGTGACCGCAGCGGCAGGGCGCGCGCTCCCGCACCTGCAAACCTGACTGTTGATCCCGCGTATGTCGGCTCTTGACGAGCTCAACGAAAATAGTTGATCGTCAACCGACAAAAGGAATCGTCATGGGCGAAGCGCGCCAGACGTTGCAAGGGCTTCTTCACGACCGCCAGCACCACCGCATCCTGCGGCTCTCGTTTCCGAACGGCGACAGTCCCGGCAGCGAATTGCTCGTCAACAGCATCGATGCCGTGGAGTGCCTGTCGCGCCCGTTCACGTTCACGGTGGAACTGCTTTCCGACGATACCGGCATTCCCCTGAAAGACCTGCAAGGCAAAATGATGTGCGTGCAACTGGTCAGGGGCGACGGCAGCATGCGCTACTTCACCGGACGCGTGTTCAGCTTCGGCCTCAAGACCGTCGACGGCGGCCTGTCCTTCTACGAAGCCAGGCTGGGACCCTGGTACAGCTACTTGGGTATGCGCAAGGACAATTACCTGTTCCATCACCAGACCCTGTACCAGCAAACCGCCAGCATCTTTGGCGATTACGGCGCCTTGGCCGAGTGGGAGTGGCGCGTGCGGGGCGCGGCCGGTGTCATGACGGATGCGTGCCAGTTCGATGAATCCGACCGCAATTATCTCGAGCGGCGCTGGGTCAATGCCGGCATTCTGTACTGGTTCGAACACACGCCACAAGGACACACGCTGGTCCTGTCGGACGATTCGACCAGCGCGCAAGCGATCGATGGACATCCAGAGGTGCCGTTCCAGCGCCACGCCGGCGCGGTGGAGGAAGACGGCATCGGCGAGTGGTCGCCCGCGCGCACGATCATGCAAAGTACAGTCGTACTTGCCTCGTACGACTTCAAGGCGCCACGGCCGGCGAGCACCTCCTTGCCGACCGTGCAGCAGCAAGGCGATGTGCCCAATATCGAATCGTACGAATATACCGGGGCGTTCGGCTTCAAGGGCAGCGGCGATGCGCGCAAGCTGGCCCAGTTGCGGATGGAAGCGATGGAAGCGGCCGGCAAGCAGTTCGATGGCAGCGGCAACAACCGCTACCTGCAACCGGGCCGCTGGTTCCGCCTGAGCGGCCATTTCGACACCGACCCGCGTGGCGGCGATGAGCAGGCGCGGGAATTCCTGGTCACCGAAGTACACCACAGCGCGAGCAATAATTACCACGTCAAGAAGAGCGCACCATCGCATTACGCCAATCGTCTGACGGCGATCCGCAAAATCATTCCATGGCGGGCGCCACGCGGCGAATATTGTGTCGAGACAAAAATTCATGGAATCCAGACCGCGACGGTGGTCGGTCCCGCGAAGGAAGAAATCCATACCGATCAATACGGCCGCGTACGCGTGCAGTTTCATTGGGACCGGGTCGGCCAGAACGACCAGAAGAGCTCTGCCTGGATCCGCGTCGCAACCCCATGGCCGGATCGCATTTCGGCATGACATCCATTCCGCGCATCGGCACCGAAGTGATCGTGCAATTTTTGGATGGCAATCCCGATCGCCCGATTATCACGGGCATGGTGCCAAACGCGGACACGATGCCGCCGTGGACTCTGCCGGACAACAAGACCCAGAGCGGGGTGCTGACGCGTTCGACGCCAGACGGTAGCTACGAGCACGCCAACGCGCTGCGCTTCGAAGACAAGAAAGACCATGAGCAACTGTGGATCCATGCCGAGAAGGATCAACTGACCGAAGTCGAGCACGACGAGGACAAATGGGTCGGCAACGACCGCCGCAAGACCATCGACCGCGACGAGACCAGTCACATCAAGCGCGACCGCAGCGAAACGGTGGACCGCGACGAGTCGGTCACGGTGCACAACAACCGCACCGAGCGGGTCGACCATGACGAGACGATTGGCATCGGCGACAACCGCACGGAAACCGTGGGCAAGAACGAACAGATCGGCATCGGCGGTAACCGCGTCAAGACTGTCGGAAAAAACCGGAAAGACCGCATCGGCAAGAACTGGTCGGTCAACGTGGCGCGGATGAAGACCGAAACCATCGGCATGGCGTACATGCAAAACGTGGGGCTTGGACGGATGGAAAACGTGGGCTTGGGTTACAGCCTGAACGTGGGCATGGTCATGGCCACTGTCGTCGGCGTGAACCAGACGACCAAGGTGGGCAAGTCGATTGCCATCAGCGCCGGAGATGAATTGTCGATCACGGTCGGCAAGGCCAGTTTCGTCATGAAGGCCGACGGGACGGTGTTGATCAACGGTTCGCAATTCGTTTTCGAAGCGACAGGGCCGGTGCAGATTTCCGGCGAAGACGTCGACATTAACTAGGCGCCGCCATCATGGAATTTGTTAACGAGACGCCGTTCCCGGCGATCGCGTTCGACTCGGTCGACCAGCGCGATATGTTGTTCCACACGGTTGTCATCCGCATCACCTTCGTTATCGCCAGTGACGGCACGCTGGCGTTCGCGGACGAGCAAACGCCGTTGGTGGCGACCGACGCGTACTTTGGCGAGATCAATCGCTCCAGCGTGCGCCAGGAATCGGACTTTGCGCCTTTCAAGCCGCATACCGACATCATCGTCATCGCCAATGGGTTTGCGCCGCGCATGCGGCCTTGCGCCACGTTCAATGTTGGCCTGATGGTGACCGATGTGCCGCAACAACCGGAGTATCCGCCAAAACCGTACGGCCTCAATCCCGCCCAGAGTGCATCACCCGCTGCGCTCGACCAGTGGCGCGATGCCTGCGCGCGTGCGCAGGCACAGGCCCGCTTGCCGCGCCGTATTCTGGAAAAGCGCTTGATCGTCACGGGGCCGCGCGAATGGCGAAAACGCCATTGGCTGACGCGTCTTCTGCGCGGATTTACAGTGCCGGCCTGGAAACTGACTGCACCCGCGCCGGTCGTGGAGGTGCCGCTGCGCTATGAATACGCGTATGGCGGCGAGCGCAAAATTCTGGTGAGCGCGCGCGAGGCCAGGCGGGTGCCGAAACGGTCCAGGCTAACGGGCCGTTCTCCGCAACCGCCATCGGCGTTGTCGGCAAATGACGACGTGCCGGCTATCGCTCACGAGGTTTTTCCGGACAATCCGATCGGTTGCGGATATGCCCCGGCATGGTTTTTGAAAGCGGCAAAGCCGCATCGCATCGCAGCGCCACAAATCGAAGCGCCGCACCAGCGGATTAAACGTTTCGGGGCGCTTTACGCGCCTCAAGGCTCGGGCGTGATTGGCCGGGCGTGGGCGGGACGGTTGCCGTTCGCCGGCACCTACGACCAGCAATGGCTGGACGAGCGTCATCCCAATCTTCCGCACGACTTCGATTTCCGCTATTGGAACAGCGTGGCGCCGGACCAGCAGGTAACGCCCTATCTGGATGGTGACGAAACGATCTCGCTCACCAATCTGTGTACGCCCGCCACACCCGGCGCGACAACAGGCGCCGGCGGCGATACCGAACTGACTTTCACGCTGCCCGGGCATCTGCCGTTCGTGCTGGCGCGGTTCGAGAGCGGGGTGCTGGGCGAACTGCCGGCGCGGCTGGACACCGTCGTGATTGACGCCAGTCCCGATCATTCCAGGCCCGACAAACCGGCCACCCTCGTCTGCGTGTGGCGCGCCACCATGGCGGTCGAACCGGCGGTACGCGTACTGGAAGCCCGCATGATCGCCAGGGACGACCTGGCGTCGATGCGCGAGGCGCAGCGGCCGTAGCGCCGGCCTTCGTGGCAATCCCTTTTCCATCGTGACGTATCAGGACAACCCGACCAGGAGTTCCCATGCCACTCGGTGCACGCAAGGACAGTTCATTCATGGTGATCGGGCTCGCTCCCGATATTTGCAAAACGCCGATGGGGCCGAACATGGTGCCGGTTCCCTATCCCATCGTTGGCGATCTTGAAAACAGCATCGAGGTGGCGCGGCACGTCAGGTTCAATGGCGATCCGGTTTTTCTGCTCAGCGACAGCATCGTCACCACCGTGACGGGCAATGAAGCGGGCGTCGGCGGCGGCATGAAGTCCGGCGTCAACAAAGGGCGCGTGCGGGCGACCAGCAGTTCAAAAAGCGTGCGTGTCGAGAAAAAGCTGGTCGTGCGCCACGGCGATCTGTGCGAAATGAACCTGGCCAGGTGACATGGGCGCGTTCATTCACCCAAGCCGCAACGCGGACGAGCGGCCCTCCGGCCAAGGTCGCGCCGTGTTTCCCGGAAAAACGGGGGCCATATGACCGTCGCAGGCAAATTTGTCGCAAAAGTCCCGCCATCGACCACCAAGGTGGACGCGAGCGGCAAGGGCGCGAATCCCCCCATTGGCCCCGCAACCGCAAAGGAAACGTCCGCGTGGAATGCCGTCAGTCCGTGGGTTCACGGCGGGTTAGGACTGGCCAGCTTCGTTCCTGGTTTGTCATTGATAACGGGCGGCCTCGATGCAGCGCTTTACCTGGCCGAAGGAAACCCGGTCGAGGCGGGCATCGCTGCGGTCAGCATGATCCCGGGTGGGAAGGTGGTCACCACAGCGGGCCGGGTTGTCAAAGGGGCCGTTGAAATCGCACAAGACGCCAAGGCCATCGGCACCGCCGCGAAGGCCGCCAGGGCGGCTGACGAGGCGGCGAAGCTGGCCGCAGCTGCCAAGGCGGCCAAGGCAGCGGAAGACGCCGCGCAGGCGGTCAAGGCTGCGCAGGCGGCCCAGGAGGCAAAGGCAGCGGCGCAGGCGGTGGAAGCGGCTAAAATCGGCAAACAGGCGGCAGCTCCCAAAGCGGCCGCGTCGCAGGCAAAAAAGCTGGCGGCGGCAAGAACCCGAAGAAGGATACGACGGTCAAAAAGAGGAAGCCTGGTCCGTGCGATCACCTGCTTCAAGGTAGCGGCAAGGGGCCGTACAGGGGAGGCGCGCATAGCAAAACCACGCAGCCGACCGGCGACAAAAAAGATTCACATCATATGCCAGCGGACAAGGTTAGTCCTTTGGAAAGGAAGATGGGGCCGGCGATTCAAATGGAAATTGATGATCATGGGGCAACTCAAAGCAACGGTAACGCGGGCGCTGAAGGTGAAGCGTACCGTGAAAGAATCAGGGAATTGCTCAAGCGTGGCGAATGGCGGAAAGCCATGAGAATTGAGATTGATGACGTGCGTCGAGTGGCACGCGAAGCTGGCGATCCGAAGAGGTATAACGAGGCGATGCATGAGATGCTTGAGTATTTCAAGTGTCTGGAAAAGAACGGTTTACTCAAATGAGGATTGTATGAGCTCAAACTACGAAATCAAATCCTATATTGGCGTGGGAGATCTACTTTTCGGTATGAGGCCCGACGAGGTCATCCAGCATGCCGGTGTTCCGAGTGTGGTAAGAACAAATATGCTGGGAGAAAGGCACGAAAGAAGGTTTGGAACTGGCATAGGATTAACTTATGGCAAGCTGAACAACGGACTGGTCGAGTTGGGATTTTCCAGGCAACTGACTGAACTGACATTCCAAGGCCGCCCGCTTTTTCTTGAGCCCAGCAAGAAAATTTTCAAGATGATGATCGAACTCGATGGCGCGCCTTACGAACATGTAGGCTTTATCGTTCTCTTTAACCTGGGTATCACGATGACCGGCTTTCACGACGACGATGAAGAGGACAAGGCGGTGACGGTATTCGCCAGAGGTCGATGGGACGAAACGCTGAAGAAGATGAACCGCTTCGAATTCTGATGGCCTTTTGCAAAAATTTGCAAATTCCTGCTGTCAGAGACTGAGGTGAGCGGGCATGTTGATTTGACGACCAAGGTTGGCACGCACGTTCGCCTCAGGAATGATGCGGGCGTGTAAAAAGAGGCCCGGCGCACCGGACCTCCTTTCCTTCTTCGTGCTTACTTCTTGTCATCCTTGCGGGTGATAAACAGGCTGGCCACGCAGCTTGCCGCAATCAGCACCGCCACCACTGCCAGCGAGGCTTGTACCGGCACGTGATACCACGGCATGATCAGCATTTTCGCGCCGATAAAGGTCAGCACCATGGCCAGGCCATACTTGAGCAAGTGGAAGCGGTCGGCCACGTCCACCAGCAGGAAGTACAGCGCCCGTAAGCCCAAAATAGCGAACATGTTCGACGTGAACACGATGAAGGGATCGGTCGTAATGGCGAAAATCGCCGGAATCGAGTCGACCGCAAACACCAGGTCCGTCACTTCGATCAACAGCAGCACCAGGAACAGCGGCGTCACATAGCGCAATCCATCTTTACTGATGAAAAAC
Organism: Massilia sp. CCM 8734; assembly: GCF_011682155.1. Lineage (NCBI taxonomy): Bacteria > Pseudomonadati > Pseudomonadota > Betaproteobacteria > Burkholderiales > Oxalobacteraceae > Massilia > Massilia sp. CCM 8734. Next base: position 85,120 of record NZ_WHJI01000021.1, on the reverse strand, counting down.
CGCTCGCCGTGCTCGTCTTCGGCCACACGCAAGTGCCGGCGCGCAAAGCGCAGGATCGGGTTATTCGCCACATCCGGTTCCTCGTCGACCGCCACCAGCATGCGCAGGCCGGTAAAGAGCAGGAACGCACCGAACAGGTACAGCACCCAGCTGAACTCGCTGACCACCCACGCACCCGCGGAGATCATCACGGCGCGCATGACAATCGCACCGAGCACGCCGTAGATCAACACGCGCCGCTGATATTGCTGGGGTACCTGGAAGGCGGTGAAGATCAGCAGGAACACAAATACGTTATCGACCGACAGCGCTTTCTCGATCAGGTAACCCGAGAAAAACTCGAGCGCTTTCTGGTCCGCGATCTCCGCGCCCACCGTGCCCTTCAGGTACCACCACAGGCCGCCGTTGAACAACAAGGCCAGGCTGACCCACACCAGCGACCAGGCGCCGGCCTCCTTGACGCTGACCTTGTGCGCCTTGTTGCCCCCGAATACGAACAGGTCGAGGGCCAGCATAACCAGCACGAAGCCGACAAACCCTGCCCACATGGGGGCGCTTGCAATTGTTTCTAAACCGTTCATTGGATGCTCTCCATCGTCGTTAGTCGCTTAGCCTGCCGCGTCGTTACCACGGCCCGGCGTAGCCGGCACAGCCTATCGTGGCCCGGCCTATCGTGGCCCGGCCCATCGTGGCCCGGCCCAATGCCATCGACAGCCGCTGCTCGGTGTATGAGCGTAATGCCTCGGTGAGTACGAATCCGTTTGCCTGGATAGTGACACGCATGATTTCCTCCTGTTGGGTCAACAGGTTCACTATATGTCGCACAAAAGCATCGTACAACTCGAATATAACGTCATGAAAGGTCGGATAATTCGATGTATTGCAAGCGAATATGTGGTCAAGGCGGCCGGCCCGGTCCGGGGCCGGAAGCAAGCTAAATCGGCGCCCGCCGACTTAGGGCATACAATGCATCCATACACCCGCCGCGCGGCAACGCGACCGGCGGCATTTGCACATGCTTTCAGAGAACAGGAATATCGATGGATTTTGACGTAGCGGCATGGGAAAAAGAAATCGGCCGGCCAGTGCCGGCCCTGATGGCCAAATTCTTCACTTGGCTGGCACCCTATGAGTACGGCGACCTCGGCTATTTCGAACTGGCCCCGGAAAACCTGGCCGGCGGCGATGCCTGGGAAGGCATGGAGCGCTGGGGCGCGAGCACCTGGGCCTTCCTCAGCCTGCCCGACGGTTCCCTGGTCGGCCTGTGCGAAGCGGTCGAGCCGCCTGCTGTCGTGCTGATCGGTTCCGAAGGCGAACTGCGCACGCTGGCCGACTCGTTCGAAGCTTTTCTGCTGGCCATTGATGCGGGCGAAACCGAGACCGAGATCGATCTCCCCGACGACGAGCGCGAGACAGAGCAAGTGGCGGCGCGCAAGGCATTCACCTCCTGGCTCAACAAAAGCAAGATCGCCGCGCCTGCCGTCAGCGGGCAATTCGATTTTTCCGCCTACGCCGCAGGCGACCCTCCCGAACGGCGCGCACCGCCAACCCAGCACGGTGCCGCTCCCGCCATGGCGCCGGGCTACCTGGACCATATCGAAGGCATGGGCGAGCGTCTCAAGATGCTGAGCAGCCTGGTGGGCCGCACCGCCGCCGACCCGCAACTGTGCGCGCTCGCCGAAGAGGTGTTCGGCAAGGCCCCGCCACAGTCCATCGGCAACGCCAAACGCGACGACACTATCTGGCTGACGGCGAAAAAAGCCGACATCAGCTTTCTGTTCAGCCGCAAGGTGCTGAACCCGAACTACGCGCCGGTGCAGATCAGCAGCAAGGCAATCTGCCCTTTCCTCGACAGCGTGTTTCTCGGCGAGGCCTATAGCGAGCCGGTCCTGTTCGGCGTGCACGGCGACGCGCTGTGGGACGCCATTGCGCTCAAGCTGCCGCAGCACTACAAGGAAACCGTCGACGAGGATGGCGAGGTGGAAAAAGAATGCACCCTGACCCTGGATGGCGCGCGCGACACCGAGCTCAAGTTGTGGATGAACAATGGCCGCACCAATGCCTGCGTGCAGATCAGGCAAGGACGCGAGCTGGCGTCGCCCGAGGCGGCCAAGCAACATAACAGCGGCGCCGGCCTGTTCGTACAATGGGCGCTGGAAAACGGCTGGCTCGAGCGCAGCATGTTCCCCGGCCAGGATGCACTCATCGATGCCATGCGCAGCAGGCAAGCGCGGCCGTCGCAACTGGTGCAGCTTGGCCTGACGCGCGGCCTGTGGGACACCCACCTGACGGATGAGCCCGGCCTGCGCCAGTTTGCCTCCATCTACTTCCATCACATGGACGGCATCTGGATCAATGCCGACCTGAAAGCCATGTTCGGCAAGCGCCAGGGACAGTACGGTCACGATGAGCCCGTGCTCGACGACGATCCGGTCGAGATCTACGACGCGCTGTTCGCGGTTTTCACGAAACAATTTGTAGCGTGGAAGCAAGCCAATCCGCAAGAACTGGCATAGTTTTTTCATCAGGGGACGACGCGCCATGCAGCGCGTCCCCCTTGGCTTGCCACCGCGCAGGCCGATCAGCGCCGCCAGCACAAGTCAGCCATGCGGAAAAAAGCGCGTGCGCCATCCCCCATTGTTTATACATATAGAATGTGTTGACAATTTTGTAATCGATTGTTATATTTCCGTCGAAATTACATTTGGACAACGTTAATCCGTCGGACACCGCGTGACCGTCACGGCTCTGGGCTGATCCATTCATCTCAATTGCCCTGCCGGAGTTCGCCATGCCCCCCGTGATTCATCGTCCCGCCTTGTCCTTCCTGGCGCTATCGCTGCTGCTGTCCGCCTGCGGCGGCTCATCGTCCAACAAAGCGGCGCCTGGTAGCGTCGCCATGATCGATCCGCCGCCGAGCGCCCTGGTAGCGACGCCGGCAGCACCAGCGCCAGCGGCGGCGCCGGCCGTGTCCCACAGCCTGCCGGCGGCAGGGCCGCCGGAAGCCGCGCCCGATGCCGTTCTGGTGGTCGATGCGAGCCCGGTTGGGGATCCCGTGAGCGCCACACCGGGCGTGATCGTGGCGTCACCGGTTGCCGTGCCCGTCCCTGTGCCCGTCGTCGTCACGCCGGTCACCCCGCCCGTCGTCGCTGCGCCGGTCGTCACCCCGCCCGTCAAGAAGCCACCAGTGGTGGCACCGCCAGTCATCGCACCACCGGTCGTGGTTCCTCCAGTTGTCGCGCCGCCGGTTGTGGTTCCTCCAGTCATCGCACCACCGGTTGTGGTTCCTCCAGTTGTCGCACCACCGGTTGTGGCACCACCCGTCATCGCACCGCCGGTCGTAACTCCGCCGGTCGTCGCGCCACCGGCGGTGGCCGCCGCCTGGACCACCGGCGTGACCAACTTCGTCCATCCCGGCATCGGCTACAACGCGGCCGACCTGGCGCAGTACAAGGCGCACGTGCTCGCCGGCGAAGAGCCCTGGGCCAGCGGCTACCATTTCCTGGGCGGGCGCACGCCCCTCAATTACGCGATGCGCGGCCCGTTCGCCACCGCCAACCGGAATATCGACCTCAACCGCGCCGAGTTCGAGCGCGACATGCAGATGGCCTACAACCACGCGCTGATGTGGTACGTGTCGGGCAACAGCGCGCACGCGGAAAAGTCGATGTCGATCCTGGACGCCTGGGCCACCACCAACACCTCGCTCGACGGCGTCGAGACGGCGTTGATGCTGGGCGACTATTCCGGCCGCGCCATCATCGCTGCCGACATCCTGCGCGGCCTGTATCCCGGCTGGACCGCGACCCACACCGCGCACATGAAGTCGTGGCTGGAAAACGTCTGGTGGCGCCGCCTGCAAGTGGGCGGAAGCTCCGCCATCGGCACCGGGCTCGGAAACGGCAGCCTGCTCAAGCCGTGCAACCAGGGCGGCCTGGCGCTCAAGGCCGCGCTGGCGGTGGCCGTGTTCCTCGACAGCCCGGTCAAGTTCGACCAGGTCATCAACGCGTATCTGAGCGATCCGGGCGGGCTCGACCAGGTCATGTCCAGCGGCGAAGTGGGCGACACCGGGCGCGACCAGGGCCACGCGCACGGCCAGCTGGCCACCTACGGTGCGATTGCCGAAACCGCCTGGAAGCAGGGCATCGACCTGTATTCGCTGCGTAACAACCGGCTGCTGACGGCCGGCGAATACTATGCCAACTTCAACCTCGGCAAGCCATTCACCTTCACCCCGGTCTCATGCGGTTACGGCTACTACGACCGCATCGGCGGCGTTCCACTGCGCACCATGCCGGCCAACCTGTTCGAAACCCTGTACACGCACTACGTGGTGCGCAAGGGATTGAAGGCGCCGAATATCGGCGAATACCGCGAGCTGGCCAAATCGAATGGCGAAGCCGGCCCCTACAGCGGGCCGTACTCGGGCCAGGTGATGCGTCGCACCACCGACACCTCGAGCGCGCGCGCCATCGCCTTGCCGTTCACGGCGCCGGCGATGACGGCGGCCACCAGCTTCACGCAGGCCGACCTGGGCAACGTCAGGGCCCCGGGCAGCGCCACCAACAGCGGCGCCAGCTGGAAGATGACAGCCTCCGGCGCGGGCGCCGAGAAGGGCTATCACTTTGCCTACAAGGAGCTCAAGGGCGACTCGGAAGTGATCGCCACCATCACCGATCCCGGCGCGCTGGCCAACGGCGTGGCCGGCATCATGATGCGCAGCGCGCTCGATGCGCGTCCGGCCACGGCGGCGGCCCAGATTTACGTGGCGCCGGCCAGCTCCGGCAACGGCACCCATCTGTTCTGGCGCGTCGGCACCCAGTTCTACGGCGGTTACCACGCGGCGCGCCGGTTCCCGACGGCGGTGGCGCCGATGTCGCTCAGGCTGGTGCGGCACGGTAACTTTATCTACGCCTATTTGTCGGCCAATGGCGGGACCGACTGGTCGGCCATCGGCACGATCATTTATCCGGAATTGTCCGATACCTTGTACGTCGGTATCTTCACGGCCTCGGGCGATCCGTTCGTCACCACCACCGCCAGTTTCGAGAACGTGAAGACCGGATCGAAGCCCGGCAGCATGGTGGCGCCGCCCGCCAAAGTGAGCGCCAGCGCAAGCAAGGGCGGGGTGGCCGTGCAGTGGGCGGCCAGCCCGATGGCGCGCAGCTACGACGTATTGCGCTCGGCTACGGTGGCAGGGCCGTTCGAGCGGGTCGGCACCGAGCTGACCGGCACCAGTTTCGCCGACACCGGCGCGACCGGCAAGGAGGCCTATTTTTATATGGTCAAGGCATCGACTTACAGCGGCCTGAGCGGACCATCGGCGGTGGCGAGCGTGCCAGCGCGCTGATTGCAGGCAAAAAAAAGCAGCCGGAGGGCATCCGGCTGCATGTGTCTGGTGCCGGTGTTCGAGGTCACCGGACTAACCTGTGGGACATGCTGGAGCACGTCACCAACAGCGTCAGAATAATCCTCCCAGATGACGGCAGCATGACGCACAGCGAAATACAGCGCCGTCAGTTGCCGCGCCCGCCGTTTACACCACCTCGATGGCGTCGAACCCCAGCACGACGGGCGGCGCGGCCAGCAGCGGCATGACCTGGACGATCGGTCCGTGCAAGGCTGCCTCGCTGTCGCTGGCAAGGCGGTCGGCCTCGGTCTCCCACAAGGTGATCGACATGCCTTTGCCGGTATCCGGATCGGTCAACAGATACGTCCCCTTGAATCCATGCAGCTGTTGAAGAACCGGCATTACCGAACTGGTGTACAGCGCAACGACCTCGCCGATTTTTTCTGGCTTGGCTTGAACATGGGCGACTCTTGCAAACATGGTGTGCTCCCTGGGATGACAACTGCCGGCTGGCCACGGTTGCGGCCAACCATACATAGTGTATTGTCTGACTATACACGATGTATGGTCTGTTGGGTTTGCCGACGGTAAGTTATGATGCCGGCGCATGAGACCGCATGCCGCGCGCCCGTCCGGACGCCGCCATCGTATTTTTGGGAGTTTTCTATGTCGTCGCCCCGTTCGCCCGGACAGCCACGTTTATCGCGCGAGACCTGGCTCGACTTCGGCCTGGCCGTCTTGCGCGAGGACGGGCCGCAGGCCTTGAAGGCCGATCCGCTGTGCAAGCGGATGGGCGTGAGCCGGGGCAGCTTTTATTGGCATTTCGACAGCGCCGCCAGCTTTGCGCTGGCGGTCCTGGAACGCTGGGAATCGATCGCCACCGACCAGATCATCGACAGCATCGGACTGGCCGCGACGGATGCGCCGGCGCGCTTGCGCCTGTTGCTGGCCAACGTGGGGCAGCTCGATGTGGGCCTGTATGACGCCATCAACACGCTCGGCGCGCAAGACCCGGGCGCGGCCCAGGTGTTGCGCCGGGTGCACGAACGGCGCGTCGCCTTCGTGGCGAGTTTGCTGGTGGAAGCCGGTTTTGAGGCGCCCGAGGCAGGCACGCGGGCGCAGCTGATCTACGCCTGGGCGATGGGCGAATTGCTGACGCGCGAAGCGGGCCGGAACGCCTTTTCCGCCGCCCAGATCGATGCCGTCGAACGCCTGCTGATGCAGCGCTAACGCGCATGTGCGCCGCGCCTTGCCCCGCCCGGCGGCGCGGCAAAGCGACACCTCGGCCGTTGGCTGGCCGATTTGATAATACGCATGCGGGCGCTCAGCCCGCCCGCGCTTAGACCTGCGGCTTGGCCGGGGTCAGCTGTTCTTCGAGCGCGGCCACGCGCTGTTCCAGTGCTTCGAGCTTGGCGCGCGTCTTGGCCAGCACTTGCGCCTGGATATCGAATTCCTCGCGCGTGACCAGGTCGAGCTTGGAAAAGCCCTGGGTCATCATGCTCTTGACGTTCTTCTCGATATCCTTGGCAGGCGAACTTTCGATGGCCTGGTTGATCTTGCCCTGCAAGTCGTTGAAAAAACTGTTCATATCCATCGCAATCCTCGTGAAATCGGTAGCGCACCGCAGCGGTGCGGCGGGTGGGCCAGTTTGGTGCATGTATGCCGGCCGCGACCGGAATCGCGGAAATTTTACTGTTTATTAACAGCAAGTTGGGGACGCCAGGCGCAAATACAAGTCGCGTCCGGGCGTCAGCGGAGCTGGCACGAGTTCTGCTAATGGGTAGATAAGCAGTGTGCATGCTCCAGGCTTCATTTTAAACCCCAACCGCCGTCTCTGTTAAAAAACCATAAGGGAACCGCCATGAACAAGCTGTGTACTCCGTTGTCTCTCGCCGCCGCGCTGACCCTGGCGCTGGCAACCCTGGGAGCCCCGCTGGCCCAGGCTGCCGACGAGCCCGTGCCCGACAATGTAGTGAGCTTCAACGCCGCCGTGACCAGCGATTACCGCTATCGCGGCCTGTCGCAAAGCCGCATGAAGCCGGCGGTGCAGGGCGGCGCCGACTACACCCACAACCCGAGCGGCGCGTATGCCGGCGTGTGGGCCTCGACCATCAAGTGGACCAGCGACCTGGGCGGCGACGGCGATGTCGAAATCGACCTGTACGGCGGCAAGAAAGGCGAGATCGCCAAGGGCATCAGCTACGACGTGGGCGGCCTGTACTACGGCTTCCCTTCCAATGGACTGCATCCGAACGCCAATACCTTCGAGCTGTACGGCCAGGTCGGGATGGGGCCGGCCTACATCAAATACTCGCACGCGACGACCAACCTGTTCGGCACCACCGACAGCAAGGGCAGCGGCTACCTGGACCTGGGCGCCAACCTCGAGCTGGCCACCGGCCTGGTACTCAACCTGCACCTCGGCCGCCAGCGCGTGGCCCACAACGATGCCCTGAGCTACAACGACGCCAAGATCGGCCTGACCAAGGACTTCGGATTCGCATCGGTCGCGCTGGCCGTCATCAGCGCCAACACCGACCTGTATGTCAGCCCGGTCAACGGCAAGGACCTGGGCCGTTCGCGCGCCGTGCTGACCGTGTCCAAAACTTTCTAAGAGGCCAGCCATGAAAATGATCACCGCCATTATCAAACCCTTCAAGCTGGACGAAGTGCGCGAAGCGCTCTCGGCCATCAATGTGCAAGGGATTACCGTTACCGAGGTCAAGGGCTTCGGGCGCCAGAAAGGCCACACCGAGCTGTATCGGGGCGCCGAGTACGTGGTCGACTTCCTGCCCAAGACCAAGATCGAGGCGGCCGTTGACGACGCCATCGTCGAACAAGCCATCGAAGCCATCGAACGCGCCGCGCGCACGGGTAAGATTGGCGACGGCAAGATTTTTGTCTATAACCTGGAACAGGTCGTGCGTATCCGGACCGGCGAAACCGGCAACGAAGCACTTTAAGCTTAGGGGAATACTGATGAATAAAACGATAACAACATGGCTGGCCGGACTGGCCGTGCTGTGCGCCATCGGCGGCGTATTGCCGGCCTCGGCCCAGGATGCGCCCAAGCCTGACACCACGGCGGCCGTGGTCACGCCGGTCGAAGCGCCGGCCACCGCCATTGTCACGCCGGCCGCCGTCAGCGCCAGCGTCGCCGCCCCCGCCGCCGCGCCAGCCCCGGTGCCGCACAAAGGCGACACCACCTGGATGTTCATCGCCACCGTGCTGGTGATCCTGATGACGATTCCCGGGCTGGCCCTGTTTTACGGCGGCCTGGTGCGCACCAAGAACATGCTGTCGGTGCTGATGCAGGTGTTCGTGGTGTTTGCCCTGATCATCGTGCTGTGGTGCATCTACGGCTATTCGGTCGCCTTCACGCCGGGCAACGCCGTCATCGGCGGCTTCGACCGGGCTTTGCTGAACGGCATCTGGGACCCGGCCAAGGGCGCCTTTGCCTACGCCGCCACCTTCAGCAAGGGCGTGGTCATTCCCGAGTTCATCTATGTCGCTTTCCAGGGCACGTTCGCCGCGATTACCTGCTGCCTGATCGTGGGCGCCTTTGCCGAACGCATCAAGTTTGCCGCCTTGCTCGCCTTCATGGTGCTGTGGTTCACCTTCGGCTACCTGCCGGTCGCCCACATGGTCTGGTTCTGGACCGGCCCGGACGCCATCACCGACGCCGCCACCCTGGCCACCGAAACCGCCAAAGCCGGCTGGCTGTTCCAAAAAGGTGCGCTCGATTTCGCCGGCGGCACCGTGGTGCACATCAACGCGGCAGTGGCCGGCCTGATGGGCGCCATCCTGATCGGCAAGCGCGTCGGCTACGGCCGCGAAGCCATGGCCCCGCATTCGCTGACCATGACCATGATCGGCGCCTCGCTGTTGTGGGTGGGCTGGTTCGGCTTTAACGCCGGCTCGGCGCTGGAAGCGGGCGACATCGCCGCGCTGGCCTTCATCAACACCCTGCTGGCCACCGCCTGCGCCACCCTGTCGTGGGTGTTCGGCGAGTGGATCACCAAGGGCAAGCCATCGATGCTGGGCGCCGCCTCCGGCGCGGTCGCCGGCCTGGTGGCGATCACCCCGGCGGCCGGCTTCGTCGGTCCGATGGGCGGCTTGGTCATTGGTTTGCTGGCTGGTATTATCTGCCTGTGGGGAGTGAACGGCCTCAAGCGCCTGATCGGCGCCGACGACTCGCTCGACGTGTTCGGCGTGCACGGCGTGGGCGGTATCCTCGGTGCGCTGCTGACCGGCGTGTTCGCGGCGCCATCGCTGGGCGGACAGGGCATCTTCGACTACGTTGCCAACAAGGCATCGGCGGATTACTCGATCGGCGGCCAGGTGATCACGCAGCTGACCGCGGTCGGCACCACGATCCTGTGGTCGACGGTGGTGTCCTTCATTGCCTACAAACTGGTGGACCTGGTGATCGGTCTGCGCGTACCGGAAGAAGAAGAACGGGAAGGGCTCGACATCACGAGCCATGGCGAATCGGCCTACCATTCCTGATTCATTTTGTTGCCCCGGCCCGCGCAAGCGGGTCGATCCAGGCGCCCTGCGGGGCGCCTTTTTGCTTCATGGGCTCTGCCGGGACTTTAAAAAGCCGGTTCCGCCCCGATTTGAGCAGTTCAACATTTTCAGCAAGCAGCCTTTAAGGACGTCTCATTCATGGTTCCCCACCTCGTCACGGCCCTGACTGGCCCGCTGCTCGACCTCGAAAAGAAAATTCTGGCGGCCACGCCCGCCATTGAGCGCTGGTTCCGCATGGAGTGGCAGGAGCACACGCCGCCGTTCTATTGCTCGGTCGACCTGCGCAACGCCGGCTACAAGCTGGCCCCAGTCGATACCAACCTGTTCCCTGGCGGTTTCAACAATCTTGCCACCGAGATGCTTCCGCTGGCGGTGCAGGCCGCCATGGCCGCGATCGACAAATATTGCCCAGACGCCCGCAACCTGTTGCTGGTGCCGGAAGGGCACACGCGCAATCCGCATTACCTGCAGAACGTGGCGCGCCTGATGCAGATTTTCCGCCAGACCGGCCTGCATGTGCGGCTGGGTTCCTTGTCGCCCGAGATCACCCAGCCGACCCCGCTGGCGCTGCCGGACGGGAACATGCTGGTGGTCGAGCCGCTGGTGAGGTCCGCCAACGGGCGCCGCGTGGGTCTGAAGGATTTCGATCCGTGCACCATTTTGCTCAATAACGACCTGTCGGCGGGCATTCCGTCGATCCTGGAAAATATCCACGAGCAATCGCTGCTGCCGCCGCTGCACGCGGGCTGGGCGCTGCGGAGGAAGAGCAACCACCTGGCCGCCTACGACGAAGTGGCCAAGAAGTTCGGCAAGCTGATCGATGTCGATCCGTGGATGGTCAACCCTTTCCACAGCAAATGCGGCGCGATCAATTTCGACGAAGACCAGGGCCTGGAATGCCTGGCCGACAATGTGACCATGCTGCTGGCCAAGATCCGCAAGAAGTACAAGGAATACGGGATCAAGGAGCAAAAGCCGTTCGTGATCCTGAAACCCGACGCCGGCACCTACGGCATGGGTATTTTGACGATCAAGGATGCCAGCGAGGTGCGCGAACTGACGCGCGCGCAGCGCCAGAAGATGTCGGTCATCAAGGATGGCGTGGAAATCAGCGACGTCATCATCCAGGAAGGCGTGCCGACCTTCGAGAACATCAAGGATGCGGTGGCCGAGCCGGTGGTGTACATGATCGACCGCTATGTGGTGGGCGGCTTCTACCGGATTCACGCCGAGCGCGGGATCGACCAGAACCTGAACGCGCCCGGTTCGCAATACGTGCCGCTGGCGTTTGCCCAGCAGCATGCCGTGCCGGACCTGAAAGCCAAGCCGGGGACGGCGGCGCCGAACCGCTTCTATGTGTATGGCGTGGTGGCAAGGTTGGGACTGATTGCGGCCTCGCTCGAGATGGAACGGACCGATCCGAATCCTGAGGTGTATTGAGGCGCTGGCAGGAGCGGGTTGGGCGGGCAAGTCCCTGAACCACCGGGACAAGGACAGGGTCGCCTGTTCCAGATGCACGCTTGACCGGCTCTCGTTCGCGCCAGCGTAGGTAGCGAAGGAAAGACATGTTTGAATTCCATGGATGGGCGACGATTCGCGTGCCCGATCCCGGCCTGAACCAGGACCGTCGACAGGCGTTGGAGGCGGTCGCGCTCGAACGGGTGCGCGAGGCGATTCGCGCAGCCGATGATCAGTTCTCTCTTTTCGAAGTGAAAATGACTGGAAACGAGTTGATCGTTCTCTATGCACATGGCCTGCGCAACCATCGCTATCGCAACGTCCTCGAATTGTTCCAATGGGTGGCAAGCGAACTGCCTGACTCCTATGGACTCCTGTATGTGCATGATGATGAGACCGATGCTGGAAAGGAAAATGCTTTCCAGGTGTGGCGCCTTGCACGCGGAACGCTGTCCGAGATGTCTGATCCGTTTCTTTCTCCTTGCATTCCAACCCTGGAAGATGGCTGGCCGGACGAGCCGCTTGACGAATGAACTGTCCGACAACAGGCGTGAGCTGGCCAGCCTACGCAATACGGTAATTGCCAGGGAGGCAATAGTTTCGTAAGCATCGTAGGATACAGGCCCTGCTGTGCTGGAAAACTGGCCGTCCGCATCAATGTTGCGCAGGCATGCACGCAATCGACCCCGCCGCCGGCGCAAGACGTGGCTATCCCGAGGCAGAACAATGTGCCATCGGCCGCTGCCACTCGCCCATCCGGCCCCATCCAAGCCAACATTGGCGTTTCCGGCTAAAATCAGTCATTACCCTCAATGGAATCGCCCATGAAAATCGCTTTCCTCGCCGATCCGCTGTCCGGCTTCAAGACGTACAAGGATTCGACCTTCGCCATGATGCGCGAAGCGGCCCGGCGCGGCCATGCGGTCTACGCCTTCGAGCAGCGCGACATGGCCCTGGAAGAGGGCGTGGTCAGCGCCGACATTGCGCAGATCACCCTGACCGGCGAGGCCGACGACTGGTACCGCGCCGCGCCCAAGGCCGCGATGCGCCTGTCCGAGTTCGACGCCGTGATCCAGCGCAAGGACCCGCCGTTCGACATGGAGTACGTGTACGGCACCTATCTGCTCGAACTGGCCGAACGCCAGGGCGCGCGCATCTTCAACAAGCCGTCCGCGATCCGCGACCATAACGAAAAGCTGGCGATCGCCCAGTTCACCGAATTCACCTCGCCCACCCTGGTCACCTCGGACGCGGCGCGCCTGCGCGCCTTCCACGCCAAGCATGGCGACGTGATCTTCAAGCCGCTCGACGGCATGGGCGGCGCCGGCATCTTCCGCATCGGCGCCGACGGCATGAACCTCGGCTCGGTGATCGAAACGCTGACCCTCAATGGCGCCCAGACCATCATGGCGCAGCGCTACATCCCCGAGATCGTCAAGGGCGACAAGCGCATTCTCGTCATCGACGGCAAGCCGGTGCCGTTCGCGCTGGCGCGCATCCCGCAGGGGAGCGAAATTCGCGGCAACCTGGCCGCCGGGGGCATCGGCGTGGCCCAGCCCTTGAGCGCGCACGACCTGCACATCGCCGGGAGCCTCGGCCCGGTGCTGGCCGAGCGCGGCCTGTTACTGGTAGGATTGGATGTGATCGGCGAGTGCCTCACCGAAGTCAACGTCACCAGCCCGACCTGCTTCCAGGAGATCTTCGACCAGGCCGGCTTCGACGTGGCGGCGATGTTCATCGACGCCGTCGAGCGGCGCAGCCAGGGAAAGTAAGGCAAACATATTATGGTAGGTATTCTGTTATTGACCCATGCACCGCTCGGCCAGGCTTTCGTGGCCGCAGTGGCGCACGTGTTCCGTGGTCCCACCGAGCATTTCGAGGCGATCGACGTCAGCGCCGACCAGGACCTGGCCGAGGTCAACGAGCTGGCGCGCGAAGCGATCTGCCGCCTTGACGACGGCAGCGGCGTGCTGGTGATCACCGATATCAAGGGCGGCACGCCGGCCAACTGCTGCAATTGCCTGGCTGACGCCGGGCATGTGGAAGTCATCGCCGGCATCAGCCTGCCGATGCTGCTGCGCGCGATCACCTACCGGCGCGACACGCTCGACGTGGTGGTCGAGATGGCGCTGGCGGGCGCGCAAAGCGGGGCGGTGCGGGTCGATAACCGTATCAGGGTAGGACCGACGTAAAAAGCTGTGGGTGGTGGCTGCGGCCACCGGTATGCGATCCGTGTGAAGAGACGACAAAAAAATGATTCAACTAGATCTTGAAATTATCAACAAGCTGGGTTTGCATGCGCGCGCCTCCGCCAAGTTCACGCAGCTGGCGGCAAAGTTCTCGAGCGACGTCTGGCTCACCCGCAACGCGCGCCGCATCAACGCCAAGTCGATCATGGGCGTGATGATGCTGGCCGCCGGCAAGGGCGCCAAGGTCACCCTGGAAGCCGATGGCGCCGATGAAAAGGAATGTGTCGAGGCGCTCACCGCGCTGATCAACGATAAATTCGGCGAAGGCGAGTAATGCCGGTCGGGCGCACCTCTACCGGCATGTCCATGGCATCGTTCACGCTGCACGGCATTCCCGTCTCGCGCGGGATCTCGATCGGCCGCGCGCACCTGCTCACGCCCGCCGCGCTCGACGTCAAGCACTACCTGGTGCCCGAAGAACAGCTCGAAGCGGAGGTCAAGCGCCTGCAGGACGCGCTGGCGGAAGTGCATCGCGGCCTGCAGGCGCTGTGGACCGACCTGCCCAAGGATGCGCCGACGGAGCTGGGCGCCTTTATCGACGTACACGCGCTGATTTTGTCGGACCCGATGATTTCGGAAGCGCCGCTCGACATCATCCGCACGCGCCACTACAACGCCGAGTGGGCGCTGGTGACGCAGATCGACGAATTGTCGGCGCAGTTCGACGAAATCGAAGACCCGTACCTGCGCGAGCGCAAGGCCGATATCCAGCAGGTGGCCGAGCGTGTGCTCAAGGTCCTGATGGGCACCGCCCAACTGGCGCCGCCGCCCGTGACGGACGATCAATTCCAGCCGCAGATGATCGTCGTCGCGCACGATATTTCGCCGGCCGACATGCTGCAGTTCCGCGACCGCTCGTTCATCGGTTTCGTCACCGACGTGGGCGGGCAGAACTCGCACACGGCGATCGTGGCGCGCAGCCTCGATATTCCGGCGGCGGTGGGCATGTCGCAGGCGTCGCAGCTGATCGAACAGGACGACTGGGTCATCATCGACGGCGACGCCGGCGTGGTGATCTGCAATCCGAGCACCCTGGTGCTGGAGCAGTACCGCGCGCGCCAGGCGGCCATGCTCAAGGCGCGCAAGAAGCTCTCGAAGCTCAAGAAAACCCCGGCCATCACGCGCGACGGCACCGTCATCACCTTGCTGGCCAATATCGAGCTGCCGGACGACTGCCCGCACGCGCTCGAGTGCGGGGCCGAAGGCGTGGGCCTGTTCCGCTCCGAGTTCCTGTTCATGGGCCGCAGCGGGCAAGCGCACAAGATTCCGAGCGAGGACGAACAGTTCGAGCAGTACCGCAAGGCGGTCGTGGCGATGAAGGGGCGGCCGGTCACGATCCGCACGCTCGACATCGGCGCCGACAAGCCGCTCGACCAGACCGAGCATACTGCGCTCAATCCGGCGCTGGGGCTGCGCGCGATCCGCTACTGCCTGGCCGAGCCGCAGCTGTTCCTGACGCAGCTGCGCGCGATTTTGCGCGCCTCCGCGTTCGGCAAGGTGCGCCTGCTGATCCCGATGCTGTCGCACGTGTTCGAGATCGACCAGTGCCTGGCGATGGTGGAGCAGGCCAAGGCGCAGTTGCGCGAGGCGGGGCAAAAGTACGATGTGGGGATCGACGTCGGCGCCATGATCGAGATTCCGGCGGCCGCGCTGGCGCTGCCGATGTTCGTCAAGCGCATGAACTTTTTGTCGATCGGGACCAACGACCTGATTCAGTACACCCTGGCGATCGACCGCGTCGATTATGAAGTGGCGCACTTGTACGACCCGCTGCATCCGGCGATCTTGCAGTTGATCGCGATGACCATCATGGCGGGGAAGAAGGCGGGGATCGATGTGGCGGTGTGCGGCGAGATGGCCGGGGACGTGAAGTTGACGCGCCTGTTGCTGGGCATGGGACTGCGCGAATTCTCGATGCATCCGGCGCAGCTGTTGTCGGTGAAGCAGGAAATTCTCAATTGCGACCTGAGCACCATCACCCCGCAAACGCGCAAGATCTTACGCACCACCGAGCCGCACGCAATTGTGGAGGCGGTGCAGCAGTTGCAGGTGATTTGACCACAGGTAGTTCCGCTCCCCCGTCGTTCTCCGCCCCAGTCGCGTCGTTCCCGCGCCGAGGGCCGCCTTGGCGCGGGAACGACGGTTTTTAGTTTAGCGGTTTTATCATTTTTTCGAATCTCATGTCATCCATTGGAATAGTCTCCCCGCAAGCGATGCGCTTTGCCGAACCGCTGCGGTTGCAGGGCGGTGGCGCCCTGGCCGAGTACACCCTGGTGTACGAAACCTACGGCATCCTCAACGCCGACAAGTCGAACGCGGTGCTGGTCTGCCACGCCCTGAACGCCTCGCACCATGTGGCCGGCACCTACGAGGGCGATCCGAAAAGCACCGGCTGGTGGAACACGATGGTCGGTCCCGGCAAGCCGCTCGACACCGACCGCTTCTTCGTCATCGGCGTGAACAACCTCGGCTCCTGCTTCGGCTCCACCGGCCCGATGCACCTCAATCCCGCCACCAATAAACCCTACGGCGCCTCGTTCCCCGTGGTGACGGTGGAAGACTGGGTCGCCGCGCAGGCGCGCCTGGCCGACGCCCTCGGCATCGCGCAGTTCGCCGCCGTCATGGGCGGCTCGCTGGGCGGCATGCAGGCGCTCGCGTGGAGCATCATGTTCCCCGACCGCCTGCGCCACTGCGTCGTCATCGCCTCCACGCCCAAGCTGTCGGCGCAAAACATCGCCTTCAACGACGTGGCGCGCCAGGCGATCCTGTCGGACCCGGATTACCATGGGGGCGACTTCTACGCGCACGGCGTGGTGCCGAAAAGCGGCCTGCGCGTGGCGCGCATGGTCGGTCACATCACCTACCTGTCGAACGACGACATGGCCGAAAAATTCGGCCGCAAGTTGCGTAACGCCGCCGAAAACAACGACTACAAATTCGACTTCGGCATCGACTTCGAAATCGAATCGTACCTGCGCTACCAGGGCGACAAGTTCTCGGAGTACTTTGACGCCAATACCTACCTCTTGATCACCAAGGCGCTCGACTACTTCGATCCGGCGCGCGAGTTCGGCGGCTCTCTCACACGCGCGCTGGCCGGCACCAAGGCCGAGTTTTTCGTCGCCTCGTTCAGCACCGACTGGCGCTTTTCGCCCGAGCGCTCGCGCGAGATCGTCGAGGCGCTGGTATGCAACCGGCGCCGCGTGACCTACGCCGAAATCGACGCCCCCCACGGCCACGACGCCTTCCTGCTCGAGGACGAGCGTTACATGAACATGGTGCGCGCTTACTATCAGCGCATCTGGGAAGCCATGCCGGTGAAAGGGCAAGCATGAATTTTCAAGACCTCTCCAGCCTGCGCCCCGACCTGGCGTTCATCGCGCACTGGGTGCCGGAGCAGTCGCACGTGCTCGACGTGGGCTGCGGCGACGGCGCCATGCTGCGCTATCTCCAGAGCGGCAAGGGCTGCACCGGCTACGGCATCGAAATCGCCGACGACTCGCTGCTGGCCAGCGCGCGGCGCGGCATCAACGTGATCCAGCAGGACATGGAAAAAGGCCTCGGCCTGTTTTCCGATAATTCCTTCGACACGGTCCTGTGCCTGTCGTCCTTGCAGATGATGCAGAACGTCGAGGCGCTGCTGCGCGATATCGTGCGGGTCGGCGCCGAAGCGATTGTCTCGTTCCCCAATTTTGCCTACTGGCCGCACCGCATGGCGCTGCTTCACGGCCGCATGCCGGTCTCCAAGTCGCTGCCGTACCAGTGGTACGACACGCCCAACGTACGCTGCGCGACCATTTACGATTTCGAGGAACTGGCGGACGAATGCGGCCTCGAAGTGCTGGAGCGGGTCGCGCTGGCCGATGGCAAGCCGGTCTCGTTCCTGCCCAACCTGCGCGGCAGCCTGGCGGTGTTCCGGCTACGCAAGAAAGCGCGTCCGGCGGCATAAGATCACGCAGGCAAACCGGCGCGCGCTTATCGTGTGCGCATGAACGCCGGTTTCCTGCGATGATGTTGTTATCAAATACACAGTATAGAAACGATACATGAAACAGATCAGACCAATGTTACTGGCCATGGCACTCGCCTGTTCGACCCTGGCCAGCGCCCAGCCCTTGCCGATGCCGATCAAGACCGAGGCGAAGGGCAAGTCCGGGGCCACGGTGCAGGATGGCATCCAGGTGCGCAAGATGCCGGGCTACCGCGTGCTGGCCTCGGCCGAGCGCATGGATGAAGAAGCGGCGCAGCAATACACGCAACTGATGGGCCAGGCTCAGCAGAAGGGCGCGCTGGTGCCCGACAACCATCCCGAGGTGATCCGCCTGCGCGCCATCGCCAAGCGCATTATTCCGCACGCCACGCGCTGGAATCCGGAAGCGGCCAAGTGGAACTGGCAGGTGAATCTGCTTTCCTCCGACCAGGTGAACGCGTTTTGCATGCCGGGCGGGCGCATCGCGTTTTTCAGCGGCATCTTGACCAAGCTGAAGCTGACCGACGATGAGGTGGCGGCCATCATGGGCCACGAAATTTCGCACGCACTGCGCGAACACGGGCGCGGGCAAACGGTCAAGTCGACCGCGACCAATGTCGGTGCGCGCCTGGGCGGCGCCATCGTCGCGCAAGTGTTCGGCTTGGACCCTGCCACCACCGACACCGTGGCCCAGTACGGCGCGCAGTTCGCCTCGCTCAAATTCTCGCGCGACGATGAACGTGAAGCCGACCTGATCGGCCTGGACCTGGCCGCGCGCGCCGGTTTCGACCCGCGCGCCGGCATTATCCTGTGGCAGAAAATGGCAGCGCAAAACAATGGCGCGCCGCCGGCCTGGCTCTCGACCCACCCGGGCGGCAAGGAACGCATCCGCCAGATGCAGGCGCACATGAGCGTGCTGCTGCCGCTGTACGCGCGCAGCCAGAACACCACGGTCGGGCAACTGCCGCCGTACCGCAGCAACGCGACCGACTAAATGGGACGCCAGGCCGACGCCAACGCGCACGTTCCGCTGCCCATCCGCGATGGCGTCGCACCCAGTTATTTGTGGCTCGACGACAACCCAACTGGCGGCGCGCTGGCTTTCCTGACGGGGTATTTTCCCGATGTGGGCGAGGCGCTCTGGCGCGACCGCATGGCGCGCGGCGAAGTGGTGGACGCCGGCGGCGCCGTGCTCGGCCCCGACAGCGTGCTCAAGCGCGGCATGCGCATCTGGTATTACCGCGAGCTCGAGGCCGAGACGCCGATTCCTTTCGAGGAACAGATCCTGTTTCGCGACGCGCATTTGCTGGTGGTCGACAAGCCGCATTTCTTGCCGATGACACCCGGTGGGCGCTTCCTGCACGAAACTTTGCTGGTGCGGCTGAAGAACAAGACAGGGTTGACGCAGCTCACGCCAATCCACAGGCTCGACCGCGAAACGGCCGGAGTGGTGATTTTTTCGCACCAGGAAGCCACCCGTGGCGCTTATCAGTCGCTGTTCCAGAAGCGCAGCGTGCACAAGGAGTACGAAGCACTGGCTGCGCCCTTGCCGGCGCTCAATTTTCCACTGGTTCACCGCAGCCGCATGGTGGAGGGAAATCCGTTTTTCCGCATGCAAGAGGTGGCGGGCGAGCCGAATTCGGAGAGCGTGGTCGATGTGATCAAGCCGCACGGTGACGCCATGCTGTACCGCTTGCAGCCGCATACGGGCCGCAAGCACCAGTTGCGGGTGCATATGGCCGCCCTGGGCGCGCCGATCCTGAACGACGCGTTTTATCCGGTGGCGCTGCCGTGCAAGGGCGATGACTTCGCCAACCCGCTCAAGCTGCTGGCGCGCGCAATCGGCTTTGACGACCCCGTGACCGGGCAGCCGCGCCGCTTCGAGAGCCAGCGCGCCCTGTAGCGCCCCGCCTTAGCGCCCCGCCTTGGCGTGCCTTCTCAGAGGCGGTAATCGATGATCAGCGGTGCGTGGTCCGAAAAGCGCTCATCTTTGTAGATAGACACTTCCTTGGCCTGCGCCGCGATGCCGGGCGTTGCCACGTGGTAATCGATACGCCAGCCGACGTTCTTGGCGTACGCCTGGCCGCGGTTGCTCCACCAGGTGTATTGCTCGGGCCGCTTGTCAATGCCGCGATGCACGTCGACGAAGCCGACTTCATCGAAAACCTTCGTCAGCCAGGCGCGCTCTTCCGGCAGGAAGCCGGAATTTTTCTTGTTGCCTTTGAAGTTTTTCAGGTCGATCTCGTGGTGGGCGATGTTCCAGTCGCCGCAGATGACCACCTCGCGGCCCTCGGCGCGCAGTTCAAGCAGGTGCGGCAGGAACAATTCCATGAAGCGGAACTTGGCTTCCTGGCGTTCCGGCGAGGAAGAGCCGGACGGGCAGTAGACCGAAATGATGGTCAGGTTGCCGAAATCGGCGCGTACGTAGCGGCCTTCGGCATCGAATTCCGGGCTGCCGAAGCCGATCCGCACGGCGTCCGGCGCAACCCGGCTGTAGATGCCGGTGCCCGAGTAGCCTTTTTTCTCGGCGTAATGGAAATGGCCGTGGTAGCCGCCCGGCATCAGGAATTCCTCGGTCATGTCGGGCAACTGCGCCTTGAGCTCCTGGACGCAGACGAAATCGGCGGTCTGGTTCGCCATCCAGTTGAAAAAGCCCTTCTTGTGAGCGGAGCGGATCCCGTTCAGGTTCGCGGAAATAATTTTTGGCATGGTTCCAGGGGGTGAGGAGGGTGGCGTAAAATAGCGCCACTTTTCTATATGAACAAATGAGGTCGTCGTGAATAATTTGCGCCAACAGTTTATCGCGTTTTCAGTGTCGGCGGGCGTGTTGCGCTTCGGCGAGTTCACCACCAAGGCGGGCCGCCAGTCGCCGTATTTCTTTAATGCCGGCCTGTTCCATGACGGCGCCACCCTGGCCCAGCTGGCGCAGTTTTACGCGCAAACCCTGATCGACTCGGGAATCGAATTCGACATGCTGTTCGGGCCGGCCTACAAGGGCATCACCCTGGCGTCGGCCACGGCGGTGGCGCTGGCCGGCAAGGGACACAACACCTCGTTCGCCTACAACCGCAAGGAAGCCAAGGACCATGGCGAGGGCGGCACCATCGTCGGCGCCAAGTTGGCGGGCAAGGTCGTCATCATCGACGACGTGATCTCGGCGGGCACCTCGGTGCGCGAATCGGTCGACATGATCCGCGCCGCCGGCGCCGAGCCGTGCGCCGTGCTGATCGCGCTCGACCGCATGGAACGCTCGGGCACGGATGGCGCATTGTCCCCGAGTTCGGCAGTGCAGCAGGTCAGCCAGGAGTTCAATATTCCAGTGGTGTCGATCGGGAACCTGGACGACTTGTTCACCTACCTGAACGCGGCCGGGGCCGATCCGGATATGGCGCAATACAAGGATGCGGTGTCGGCGTACCGGACCCGCTACGGGGTGTAGGGCCAGCAAAGTTCGCGACGTAGATCGTGCCAGAAGGCGGCGTTTCGATATATCGTACGGCTACGATAAACGGCAGTAAGGTGCACCTGACCTGGCCGCTGGTTTTTCCGGCGAGGTCGCGTTGCTCAACGATAGAGTGAGCGGGCAGGTCGGGCAGATGCGCATTGTCGGGGGCAACCGTCGCAATTCGCATGACTTTTAGCCGAGCTGATCAGCAGCGTTTTGGCACGAGATCGGCTGTTTGGCCGCGGGTCGCAGCTTGCATGTGAAAATATAGCCGCGTTCGAACTCCTCGTCGAAATAGCGTTTTTTTCGTGTTTTCAACATGCCGTGCTCGACGTCGTATGCGTCCAGAAGGTCTTCCAGGTCGTCGTCGTCCGTGTCGACGATCACTACGCTGGCAATCAGGACGCGTTCGGAGTCGTCACAGACAGCGTAGTATTTGTCGACGATGTAGTTGATTGCGTCGGGATGCCCATCTCTGTCGGACCAGCTCGACGAGACGACGAGATTCCAGGATTCGGTCGGTGACCATTGTTTAAGCAGCCCAAAAAACGTCAACTCGCCTTTTTCCTTGGATATCTCGCGTTCGATAAGGGCGAGTTTATCCACTAAACTCTTCAATTTTTCGCTCATAAATGCCTCACAAGAAACGAAGCGGAAGCCACCCTGGCGCGCGCGATCTTTTCAGTCACGAAACCTGACGGGCGATAGCGGTCCTCTGGCGACCACTCGGAAATGTTGGACCAGTAGTGATCATATTTGGTTCGGACTTTTCTTTGAAGGCCAGTCAGGTGAAGCAGTGTGTCAAGATGGTGAGTGCGAAGTGAGGTATAGCTTTCGAACTCCTTGCGCGTCTCGGGATATCCCTTCCAATCCAGGTTGACGCAAATCCGCGCTTTCAGGATCAGCTCGACGGCGTAGCCGCTCAGGTAGGACGATCCGTCGAATTGTCGTGCGATAAGGAGAGCGGTGGCCTCGTGCAGGCGTGTGCGGGCAAGCTCTTCAAGTTCGGCGATGGCAAGCATGATCAATGGCCAGGAGGATGGGGGACATTCAGTCTGACCTGCGAATAGAACGCTTGTTTGCGCGTCCTCAATCGCGTTCAGCCCTGCCTTACATCCTGCGCAATGCCCGTCGCGCCCGCCAGTGCCTGCTCGCGGCAGAGGCGGTCCACCGTTTTCAGCAACACCGGCATGCGATGCCGTCCGTGCATGGCCGCGATGTGTTCCCTGGCCGCTGCCAGCTCAAGCCCGATGCAGGTGATGAACAGCGCTTTGATGCTGTCGCCGCGCAGCAGTTTATAGTCGTCGCCGATGCCGGCATACGATGTTTTCGCCACGCCGATGACCTTGGCCTTGCCGTCCAGCGCATCGTACAGATGCTTGCCCAGTCCCGCGTGCGCATGGCCGTCGAGGAACACGAAGCCATCGATGAGGATGGTCTCGGGAAGCTGGTCGAGTTCACCGAGCAGCGCCAGGATGCACGGCAATTCGCGCTTGTAGAATTCCCCCGGAACATACTCGCCCACGCCCATCTGCTGTTTGCTGAACGTCGCCACGGGCGCCATGGCATCCCAGCGTTCGAACAGCAGGCCCGCGACATACCCGCAGTCCTGCTCATATTGCACATCCACCGCAAGTATCATGAATTGCCTGTCATCCCTTGTGGTCCCGCGCTTGCCGAACGATGCATCCGGGTACAGGCCGCCATCGCTGCAAGGGGGAGGAGGCGCGCCGGCGCCAGTATGGAACAACGCCATCCCCACCGGTGGGCGGGGGATGGCGGCACGACAGCCTGCTAGCCTGCCAGTTTCTTCTTGAGCAACTCGGTCAGCTCAGCCGGGTTGGCCTTGCCTTTGGATGCCTTCATGGCCTGGCCGATCAGCGCGTTGATGGCTGCTTCCTTGCCGGCGCGATATTGCTCGACCGATTTGGCGTTGGCCGCCAGCACGTCATCGACGATCTTTTCCAGCGCGCCGCTGTCGGAGATGGTCACCAGGTCTTTTTCCTTGATGACAACATCGGCGATGTTCTCGTCGTTCGACCTGGCTTCCCACATGCCCGCGAACACTTCCTTGGCACTCTTGTTGGAAATCGTGCCGTCGGCGATGCGCTTGATCATCACGGCCAGTTGCGACGCTTCCACCGGCGAATCGGCGATCTCGACGTTTTCGCGGTTCAGGGTCGAGGCCACGTCGCCCATCAGCCAGTTGGCCACGGTCTTGGCTTGCTCTTTGCCGGTCTTGGCGACCACGGCTTCGAAGTACGAGGCCATTTCTTTCGACGAGGTCAGGAACAGGCTGTCGTATTCCGGCAAGCTGTAGTCGCCCGCGAAACGCGCGCGCATCGCGGCCGGCAATTCCGGCATGTCGGCCTTGACGCGGGCGATCCATTCGTCCGAAATGAGCAGCGGCGGCAAGTCCGGATCGGGGAAGTAGCGGTAATCCTGGGCGTCTTCCTTCAAACGCATCACCGTGGTTTTCTTGGCGTCCGGATCCCACAACACGGTTGCTTGCTGCACTTTGCCGCCATCTTCGATCAGGTCGATCTGGCGCCGCACTTCATAAGCAATCGCTTCTTCCATGAAACGGAAGGAGTTCAGGTTCTTGATCTCGCAGCGGGTGCCCAGCGCGGTCGTGCCGGCCTCGCGCACCGACACGTTGACGTCGCAACGGAACGAGCCTTCCTGCATGTTGCCGTCGCACACGCCCAGCCACACGACCAGGGTATGCAGCGCCTTGGCGTACGCCACGGCTTCGGCCGCGCTGCGCATTTCCGGTTCCGACACAATTTCCAGCAGCGGCGTGCCGGCGCGGTTCAGGTCGATGCCGGTCATGCCGGCGTAGTCTTCGTGCAGCGACTTGCCGGCGTCTTCTTCCAGGTGGGCGCGCGTCAGGTTGACGGTCTTGGTCTGGAACTGGCCATCTTTTTCAAAGCCGAAGGTGATCTTGCCGCCGATGACGATCGGATCGGCGAACTGGCTGATCTGGTAACCCTTCGGCAAGTCCGGATAAAAATAGTTTTTGCGCGCAAACACCGATTCATGCGCGACCTTGGCGTCCACCGCCAGGCCGAAGCGGATCGCGCGTTCGACCGCGCCGCGGTTCATCACCGGCAGCACGCCCGGCAAAGCCAGGTCGACCGGGCTGGCCTGGGTGTTCGGCTCGGCGCCGAACTGAATCGAACTGCCGCTGAAAATCTTGGAGTTGGTCGTGAGCTGCACGTGGTTCTCAAGACCGATGACGACTTCCCATTGCATAGTGTTCTCTTTTCTTGTCAGGTTGCCGGTGCGCACCTTGTGCGCACCCGGCGAAATCAGATGCCGGCCGGCGCGCGGGTGTGCCAGTCGGTCGCCAGTTGGTACTGGTGGGCAATATTGAGCAGCTTGGCTTCGGCAAAGTAATTGCCGATGATTTGCAGGCCCACCGGGCGCTTGCTGTTCTTCTCGCCCTGGCCGAAGCCGCACGGCACCGACATGCCCGGCAAACCGGCCAGGCTGGTCGACAGGGTAAAAATGTCGGCCAGGTAGTTGGCCACCGGATCGTTGGCCTTGTCGCCCAGGTCCCAGGCGACGGTCGGCGCGACCGGCCCCATGATCACGTCGCAGGTATTGCCCAGCGCGGCCTGGAAGTCGTCGGCGATCAGGCGCCGGATCTTCTGGGCTTGCAGGTAGTAAGCGTCGTAGTAGCCGTGGCACAGTACATAGGTGCCGACCAGGATACGGCGCTGCACTTCCGGGCCGAAACCTTCGGCGCGTGATTTTTTGTACATCTCTTCCAGGCTCTTGTACTCGCTGGCGCGGTGGCCGTAGCGCACGCCATCGAAGCGCGACAGGTTGGACGACGCTTCGGCCGGGGCAATGATGTAGTAAACAGGAATCGAGAGCGACGTTTTCGGCAGCGAAATGTCAACCAGGGTCGCGCCCAGTTTGACGAATTCGTCGAGCGCGGCGCGCACTGCCTGTTCGACGTCGGCCGCCAGGCCTTCGCCGAAATATTCTTTTGGCAAGCCGATGCGCAAGCCCTTGAGCGGCGCGTTCAGGTCGCGCGTGAAGTCTTCACGCACATTGCCCTGTTCGGCAGTCAGGCTGGTCGAGTCGCGCGGGTCGAAGCCGACCATTTCATTGAGCAACATCGCGCAGTCTTCGGCCGTGCGGGCGATCGGGCCGCCCTGGTCGAGCGAGGAGGCGAACGCGATCATGCCGAAGCGCGATACGCGCCCGTAGGTCGGCTTGATCCCGGTCACGCCGCAAAACGCGGCCGGCTGGCGGATCGAGCCGCCGGTGTCGGTGGCGGTGGCGGCCGGCGCCAGGCGCGCGGCGATCGCCGCGGCCGAGCCGCCCGAGGAGCCGCCCGGCACGGCCAGGGTATCCCATGGATTCTTGACCGCGCCGAAGGCCGAGTTTTCGTTCGACGAGCCCATCGCGAATTCGTCGCAATTGAGCTTGCCGAGGGTGACCATGCCGGCGTGCCTGAACTTGTCCACGACCGTCGCGTCGAACGGGCTGGTGTAGTTGGCCAGCATCTTCGAGCCGGCGGTCGAACGCCAGCCCTTGGTGACGAAAATATCCTTGTGCGCGATCGGGATGCCGGCCAGCGGGCCGGCATTGCCGGACGCCAGCAGCAGATCGGCGGCTTTGGCTTGTTCAAGCGACAAGGCTTCATCGACCTGCAGGAAGGCGTTCAGTTCGCTCGCCTTGGCGCGTTGCAGGAAGTGGGTGGTCAGCTCAAGGGCTGAGATCTGCTTCGCGTGCAGGAGCGCGGACAGCTGTTGAATGGTATTTGTATGCATGGCGGATGCTCGACTGACGTGATTTCGGGTTGGCTCAAATGGCTCGGTGACGAGGGCGACCTCAGGGGACCTTATTCGATCACTTGCGGCACCAGGTACAGGCCGTCCTGGGTCTTCGGCGCCGGCGCCTGGTAGGCTACGCGCGCGTTTTCCTCGGTAACGACGTCGTCGCGCAGGCGCAGCGGCAGCTTGCCCAGGATCGCCGCCAGCGGGTGCGAGAGCGGCTCCACGCCGCTGGTGTCGACGTTCTTCATCTGCTCGGCCAGGGCGAAAATACCGTTCAATTCCACCAGGGCGGTCTCGGCGTAGGCCTGGTCCATCTCGAGCTGGGCCAGATTGGCGATGCGTACTACTTCTGAAAGTGTCAGGGACATGGAATTTGCGCGGCGCGGGCCGCGTTCAAAAAAGTGTGGACAAATAAACTGTGGACGAATAGTGAAGTTTCGATAACAGAGCGCTAAAGCCGATAAAAGCTTCCTAAAGGCCCTGATCTCACAGGGGGAATAGGCGCGCAAAACACCGGTTTTTCAGCGATTAACGCGCAAATTATAAGGTAGAATGGCGGGCTAATGCGTTGTCGGCGCCGAATAGGAGTGGCCGCAGCATCCAAACAGCCGTGCCGGTGCGGGTAGTCAGCGCGCGGCGGCTGTATTTTTCGTAGCGTTTCTCTACTCATTTTAATGCTTACGCGCAGTCCGTTGCGCATCAGGACACTCATGTTTGGTTTTTTACGCAGCTACTTTTCCCGCGATCTGGCCATTGACCTCGGTACGGCGAACACCCTGATTTATGTGCGCGGGGAAGGCATTCTCCTCGACGAACCTTCGGTTGTTGCGATCCGCCAGGAAGGCGGCCCGAACGGCAAAAAGACGATCCAGGCGGTCGGCAAACAGGCAAAGCAAATGCTCGGCAAGGTGCCGGGCAATATCGAGGCGATCCGCCCGATGAAAGACGGCGTGATCGCCGACTTCACCGTCACCGAACAGATGCTCAAGCAGTTCATCCGCATGGTGCACGACTCCAAGGTATTCCGTCCTTCCCCCCGCATCATCATCTGTGTTCCCTGCGGTTCGACCCAGGTCGAACGGCGCGCGATCCGCGAATCGGCGCTCGGCGCCGGCGCCTCCCAGGTGTACCTGATCGAAGAGCCGATGGCCGCGGCCATCGGCGCCGGCCTGCCGGTATCCGAAGCGACCGGCTCGATGGTGGTCGACATCGGCGGCGGCACCACCGAAGTGGGCATCATTTCGCTCGGCGGCATGGTCTACAAGGGCTCGGTGCGGGTCGGCGGCGACAAGTTCGACGAAGCCATCGTCAACTACATCCGTCGCAACTACGGCATGCTGATCGGCGAACAGACGGCCGAAGCGATCAAGAAGTCGATCGGTTCCGCCTTCCCCGGTTCGGAAGTGAAGGAAATGGAAGTCAAGGGCCGCAACCTGTCCGAAGGCATTCCGCGTTCGTTTACCATTTCGTCGAACGAAATCCTCGAAGCGCTGACCGATCCGCTCAATAACATCGTCTCGGCCGTCAAGAACGCGCTCGAGCAGACCCCGCCGGAACTGGGCGCCGACATCGCCGAAAAAGGCATGATGCTCACCGGCGGCGGCGCCCTGCTGCGCGACCTCGATCGCCTGCTGATGGAAGAAACCGGCTTGCCGGTGCTGGTGGCCGAAGATCCGCTGACCTGCGTGGTGCGCGGCTCCGGCATGGCGCTCGAGCGGATGGACAAGTTGGGCTCGATCTTCTCGTACGAGTAATGTCATCGCAAGCAGGCCGCGCCGCGCGCCGCGCGCGCGGCGATGTGTCGGCTTGCACTGCCGGCGTGGCTGGCGTACCGTTCAGATCTTCGGCTTGCAATGCATTGGGATACCAGGGACAGACCCAATTGAACAATGCATGCAAGCCGCAGGTCTGACCATGGCGCGCCGTCCCCGGATGTTGCCCCGCCGGGCTCTCGCCTGGCCCTCGCTTGGCCCTTAGTCCCGCTTATTGGATTTCATGGAATACAGTCCTCCGCCACTCTTCAAGCAAGGCGCCCCAGCCCGGGTCAAGGTGACGGTTTTTGCGTTTATTTCGATCGCCCTGCTGATGATCGATGCCCGCGTCCAGGTGTTGTCCTCGGTGCGCAAGGTAGCCGGCACGGTACTCTATCCGCTGCAGATGGCGGCCCTGATGCCGCGCGACGCGCTGGCGAACATGGGCGGCTATTTCTCTTCCGTTTCCTCGCTCAAGCAGGAAGTGCGCGACCTCAAGATCGAGCAGGTCGCGGTCGCCGAAAAACTCCAGCAAGCCCAGCTCCAGAGCACCGAGAACGCCCAGTTGCGCAAACTGCTCGGCGCGCGCGAGCATGTGCCGGTCAAGACCATGCTGGGCGAAATCCTGTACGACGCGCGCGACAGCGCCACCCGTAAAATCGTGCTCGACCGCGGCAGCCAGCACGGCGCGGCGCTCGGCCAGCCGGTGATCGACAACGCCGGCGTGGTTGGCCAGGTCACGCGCGTGTTCCCGTTCACCTCTGAAGTAACGCTCCTGACCGACCGCGAACAGGCCATTCCGGTGCAGGTGCTGCGCAACGGCTTGCGCAGCGTGGCCTACGGGCGCGGCCAGTCCGGCACGCTCGACCTGCGCTTTGTCGCGCCGAATGCCGACATCCAGGTCGGCGACGTGCTGATCACCTCGGGCATGGACGGGGTCTACCCGGCCGGCCTGGCGGTGGCCAAGGTCAGCAAGGTCGAGACCAGCGGCGCCGGCGCGTTTGGCGGCGTGGTGTGCCAGCCGCTGGCCGGCATCGACCGCAATCGCCACCTGCTGATCTTGACCACGCTGCCGCAACTGCCGCAGCGCCCGGACGACGAGCCGCCCGTGCCGGCCAAGAAGAACCTGCAGAAAATGACACCGATTAAAGAGGGCGCCGTCCCGATTGCCGCCGACGCGCCGAAAACGCCGCCGGCCAGGACGGACGCCACCCCGGCCAAGACGGGCGCCACCCCGGCCAAGACGGGCGCCACCCCGGCCAGGGCGGGCGCCACGCCGGTCAAGGCGGCGCCCACGCCGGCCAGGACGGCCACGCCGGTACCGGCGGCTGTCGCACCGGCCGCCACGCCCGCACCGGCCGCCACGCCGGCGCCCGCACCCAAGGATACGAACCGATGAACCGCCCGCATTACATCCTGCTGCCCGTCAGCCCGCTGTTCATTACGTTCAGCCTGACCTGCGCCTTCATGCTCAATCTGCTGCCCTGGGGGCATTGGGTCGGCGCGCCCGACTTCGTGGCGCTGGTGCTGGTTTTCTGGGGCATCCACCAGCCGCGCAAGGTCGGCATCGGCGTGGCCTTTTTCATGGGCTTGCTGATGGACGTGCACGAAGCGACCCTGCTCGGCGAGAACGCGCTGGCCTACACCTTGCTGTCCTACCTGGCCATCATGATCCACCGCCGCGTGCTGTGGTTCCCGGTGCTGACCCAGGCGCTGCACGTGTTTCCGCTGCTGCTGGCCACCCAGGCGATCCAGTTGGTGGTGCGCGTGATCGTCTCGGGCAAATTTCCCGACTGGACGCACTTCATCGAAAGCGTGGTGGCCATTGCCCTGTGGCCGGTGATTACCTGGATGCTGCTCGCGCCCCAGCGGCGCGCCGTGGACCGCGACCATACCCGCCCGATCTGATGGTGCGGATGCGTCATGACTGAATTAACCAATAACGACCGCGAAATCCACCTGTTCCGCATGCGCGTGCTGGCGCTTATGGTGCTGGTGTTCATCAGCTTTTCCGTGCTGATCGGGCGCATGGTCAACCTGACCGTGGTCAAGCACGACGGCTTTGCGGTACAGGCCGAGGACAACCGCATCGCCATCGTCCCGATCGTGCCCAACCGCGGCCTGATCGTCGACCGCAAGGGCGTGGTCCTGGCGCGCAACTACTCGGCCTACACGCTCGAAATCACCCAGTCCAAGCTGCGCAACACGCTCGACTCGGTGATCGACGAGCTCTCCACGCTGATCGAGATCGAACCGAAGGACCGCAAGCGGTTCAAGAGCTTGCTGGCCGAGTCGAAGAACTTCGAGAGCGTGCCGCTGCGCACCCGCCTGACCGACGACGAAGTGGCGCGCTTCGCCGCCCAGCGTTTCCGTTTTCCCGGCGTGGAGGTGCAGGCGCGCCTGTTCCGCCAGTACCCGCTGGGCGAAGCGGCCTCGCACGTGATCGGCTACATCGGCCGCATCAACCAGAAGGAATCGAAGGAGCTCGACGAGCGGCCCGACAAGGCGAACTACAACGGCACCGACCATATCGGCAAGGAAGGGCTGGAAAAAAGCTACGAAGAGCAGCTGCACGGGCGCACCGGCTACCAGAAGATCATCCGCACCGCCAGCGGGCGCGCGGTCAGCATCCTGTCGCGCACGGAAGCGACCCCCGGCAGCAACCTGATCCTCTCGATCGACATCGAGCTGCAAAAGATCATTGAAGACGCCTTCGGCGAATACCGCGGCGCGCTGGTCGCCATCGAGCCGGAGACGGGCGACATCCTGGCCTACGTCTCGCGCCCCGGCTTCGACCCGAACCTGTTCGTCGACGGCATCGACACCCAGAGCTGGAACGAACTCAATACCTCGCTCGACCGCCCGCTGATGAACCGCCCGCTGCAGGGTACCTATCCACCCGGATCGACCTTCAAGCCGTTCATGGCGCTGGCCGCGCTGGAACTGGGCAAGCGCACCCAGAACCACACGATTTCGGACGCCGGCTACTTCACCCTGGGCGGCCACACCTGGAAGGACGACAAGGTGGGCGGGCACGGCATGGTCAGCATGACCGATTCGATCGTCATTTCATGCAATACCTATTATTACCAGCTCGGGAACGAACTCGGGATCGACGCCATCCACGACTTCATGAAGCCGTTCGGCTTCGGCCAGAAAACCGGGATCGACCTGGAAAACGAAAAGACCGGGGTGTTGCCGTCGAAAGACTGGAAGCGCGGCCGTTTCGCCAAAAACAAGCTGATGCAGACCTGGGTCGGCGGCGATACCGTCAACGTCTCGATCGGCCAGGGTTTCAACAGCTACACCATGCTGCAGCTGTCGCACGCGGTGGCCACGCTGGCCAACAACGGCGTGGTGATGAAGCCGCACCTGGTCAAGATCGTCGAAGACAGCGTCACGCGCGCGCGCACCCTGACGGTGCCGAAGGAAAGCGCGCGCATCCCGCTGCGCCAGGAAAATATCGATTTCATCAAGCGCGCCATGGTCGGCGTCTCCGAGCGCGGCACCGGCAAGACCGTGTTCGCCGGCGCCGGCTACGTCTCGGCCGGCAAGACCGGCACCTCGCAGGCGGTGGGCCTGCGGCGCGGCGAAAAGTACAACGCCAAGAACGTCAACGAACGACTGCGCGACAATTCGCTGTACATCACCTTCGCGCCGGCCGACAAGCCGCGCATCGCCCTGGCGCTGATCGTCGAAAACGCCGGCTTCGGCTCCGCGGTGGCCGCTCCGATCGCGCGCAAGGCGCTCGACTACTACCTGCTGGGCAAGCGCCCGGCCGGCAAGGACGGCACCAAGGTGCCGAAGGAAGATGTGGAACTGGTGCCGCTCGAAGAATTCAAGGCCGACACCGCCACCGAAATGCCATACAAGCCGGGCGCCGAAACGCCGGCGCCAAAGGACTGACGCCATGCGCCTGAACGAACGACGCTCGCTATGGCGACGCGCCAAACCCTACCTGCTGGTATTCGACGCGCCGCTGGCCATGGTCATTTTCATGCTGCTGTGTACCAGCCTGGTGACGATGTACTCGGCCGGCGCTGACTTTCCCGGCCGCATCGAAGGCCAGTTGCGCAACATGATGATCGCCTTCGTGGTCATGTGGCTGGCGGCCCAGGTGCCGCCGCAGACGCTGATGCGCCTGGCCGTGCCGGTCTACACGATCGGCGTGACCCTGCTCGTTGCGGTGTTCATGTTCGGCGTGATCAAGAAGGGCGCGCGCCGCTGGCTGCACATCGGCTTCGACATCCAGCCGTCCGAGATCATGAAAATCGCCATGCCGCTGATGCTGGCCTGGTACTTCCACCAGAAGGCGGGGCTGGTGCGCTGGCATTCGTTCATCATCGCCACCGCGCTGCTGGCCGTGCCGGTCGGCCTGATCCAGCTGCAGCCCGACCTGGGCACGTCGCTGCTGGTGCTGGCCTCGGGTTTTTACGTGATCTTTTTGGCCGGCCTGTCGTGGAAGGCCTTGATTGGCTTGTTCGTGGCCGGCGCCGCCAGCCTGCCGGTGGCCTGGTCGCTGATGCACGACTACCAGCGCGAACGGGTGATGACCCTGATCGATCCCTACGCCGACCCGCTGGGCAAGGGCTTTCACATCATCCAGTCGACCATCGCGATCGGCTCGGGTGGCGTTAGTGGCAAGGGCTGGATGAAGGGCACCCAGGCCCACCTCGAATTCATCCCCGAGCGCACCACCGACTTTATCTTCTCCGTGTTTTCGGAGGAATTCGGGCTGATCGGCTTTCTCGGCCTGCTGCTCTTGTACCTGCTGCTGATCGGACGCGGCATGATGATCGCGGCCAATGCACCGACCTTGTTTTCGCGCTTGCTGGCCGGCGCGATCACGATGATCTTCTTTACGTACGCCTTTGTGAACATGAGCATGGTCAGCGGCATCCTGCCGGTGGTGGGCGTGCCGCTGCCGTTCATGAGCTATGGCGGGACCGCTTTTGTGACCCTCGGACTCGGGGCAGGTATACTGATGAGTATCCAGCGGCACCGCAAGCTGGTGCAAACCTGACCACGGAGCCACGATGGCGGTATCAAAAACGCTTCCACCTTCCATTGCGCTATGCGCACTGGCCTTTTTTCTGAGCGCCTGCGGGACCGATTCGGAAGGCCACCGGCGCATCCTGCCGTTCCCGTCGCCGGGCGCCAAGCCGGCCAAGCATGGCGAGCTGCCATCCCTGCCGCGCGCCGGTTCCGGGCGCGGCGGCTACTACCAGGATGACGGCCCGGGCGACAATCCGCCGCCCAACCTGAACGACGTGCCAGACGCCGTGGTCAAGAACGAGCCCTACGCGCGCTACGCCAACCGGCCCTACGTCGTGTTCGGCAAAACCTATACCCCGATGTTGGGCGAGCAGCCCTTCAGGCAGCGCGGCGTGGGCAGCTGGTACGGCAAAAAATTCCACGGCCAGAAAACCTCGTCGGGGGAACTGTACGACATGTACAAGATGACGGCGGCCCATCCGACCTTGCCGATTCCATCGTACGCGCGCATCACCAGCCTCGATAGCGGCAAGCAGGTGGTGGTGCGCATCAACGACCGCGGGCCGTTTCATTCGAGCCGGGTGGTCGACGTGTCGTATACGGCCGCGCTCAAACTCGGCTTGCTCGGCAAGGGCAGTCACACGGTGGAAATCGAAAGGCTGCTGCCGAACGCGCAGGAGCGCATCGCCACCATCCGGCGCCTGGCGCCGGAACCGGACGGGGAAGTGAACACGATGGCGGTGGACATGCCGCCGCCGGGCGAAAGCAGCGCGCTGGTGCTCACGCCGGCGCCGCCACAGGCCTTGACGCCAGCGGCGCCGCCATCCGGGTTCTATCTGCAGCTCGGCGCCTTCAGCCGCGCCGACAAGGCGGCCGAGGTGCGCGCGCAGATCGCGGCCACCGGCGGCGCGCTGTCCGGCGTGGCCGTGGTGCAGGGCGGTGCGCTGCACCGGCTGTTCAGCGGTCCGTTCGCGAGCCGGGACGAGGCCATGCGGGCGCTGCGCGACCTGCCGTCGACCTTGCGCCTCAAACCGATCATCGTGCAGCGCTGAGCGGGCCGCACTCCCGCCGCCTTATTTGCAGCTGCGCGCCTGCTGATCCGGAAAACGTGCCAGCACCGCATCGACCTTGGCCTTGGCCGCCGGTTCCAGCGCGCGGAAGCGGTACGCCATTTTGGTCGCCTGGCTGGTGCGCCCGGCCACCTTGGCGCCGACCACGCCCTGCTTGGTCAAGGTCGCCAGCAAGGTCTGGGCCGACGTCTCCGACTTGAACACACCGAGCGAAATCGCGTATTTCATCGGGCTGTTGTCGTTCATGATGAAATAGCTGGTGATCCCGAGTTCCTTCAGTTCGGCCGCCTTGCGGTCGGCCGCTTCCTTGCTGCCTGGCGAAGGAATGAACACGATATGGCTGGTCACTTCGGGCACGCCGACGTTCTCGCGCGTCTGGCGCTGGCCCAGCGCCAGCGGCGCCAGCAAGGCTTCGAAGCGGCGCGCATCCGGCGGCGCAAAGTTTCCCACCAGGGTGCAGGCGAGCAGCTCCGGCTTCGGTTCCGGCTTCGGTTCCGGCTTCGGAACTGCCGGCGCCGGCGCTTTGCTCATCACCAGCACCGGCGTTGGCGGCGGCGCGACCGGCTCGACCTCCACGGTGGTATCCGGCGGCGGCGGCGGCGGGCGCGCCGCGACCAGCTTGATGTTTTCGGCGCCGACCTGGTTGCGCATGCGGGCCGGCTCGCGCTCGTTTTCCCTGAAGTTGCCGAGCATGCCCTGGCCGAACGCGAACAGCACGGCATTGATGGCAAGAAGGGTCCAAAATATGAATTTCAACACGGGCTATCCTGGAGTGGCGAAGACGTGACGGTGGAATGAAGGCCGATCAGGACGATATTATCGACGATCCGGTGGCCGATCGACAGGCGCAGCACGGGACCGATGTACTGCGCCGCGCCGCCCGAGACGATGCAGGCGCTGGCGCCGTGCAGCGCGCAGGCGCGTTCGATGGCGCCGGCCTGCGCCGACAGGCAGCCGGACAAGATGGCGTCGGCGGTATTGTCGGCGAAGCCGGCCGGCAGGGTGGCGCCGGGCGCCACCTGGGGCAGTTGCGCGGTATTGCGCGCCAGCGAGGTGGCCATCAGGCCCAGGCCGGGCAGGATCATCCCGCCCAAAAACACGCCGTCGGCGCTGACCGCGTCGATGGTGGTGGCGGTGCCGCAGGTGGCCACGATCACGGCCTGGCCGGGCATGAGTGCGCGCGCCCCGAGCGCGGCGGCGAAGCGGTCGCACCCGAGCTGGGAAGGATCGCGGTAAGCGTTGCGCAGGCCGGCCAGCTGCGCCTTTGATGCGAACCAGGTGACGTCGGTGCTGGGCATCATCAGCTGTAACTGGTCGCGCAGCTTGCTGCCGGCCACGTTCGACACCAGCGCGCGCGTGACGCCCTGCGCCGGCCAGTTGGCCGGCAGGTGATTGATGTCGGCGTGGGTGACGGCGCCGCTGGCTAGCCATTGGCCTGGCGCTGCGCCCTCGTCGGCCAGGGCCCACTTGATGCGCGTATTGCCGGCGTCGATCAATAGCAGCATGCTAGGCCTCCCGCAGCGACACGTCGCCGGCCACGATGGCGATGCGGCCGGCGGCCGTGTCGAGCAGCAGGCGCCCCCAATCGTCCACGCCGGCCGCCACCCCTTCGTGCAGCGTCACGCCGCGGTCGATGATCACCACCGGCACGCCCTGCCAGGCATGCAGGCGGTTCCAGCGCGCGCAAAAGGGCGCAAAGCCGTCCTGCGCGAACTGGCCCAGGTTGGCCGCCAGCGCACCCAGGAGCTGCGCCATCAGCGCGTTGCGGTCCATCTGCGCCAGCCACGGGGCGGCGGCCACGGAGCGGCCGATGCGCTGTTCGATTTCATCGGGCATGAGCAGATTGAGGCCGACGCCGATCACCGCCCACACGCCGCCGCTTGGGGCGGCCTGGGTTTCGATCAGCACCCCGGCCAGCTTGGCGCCGTCGCGCAGCACGTCGTTGGGCCACTTGAGCTGGACCGGCACATCGAGCGCGCCGAGGGCGTCGGCCAGCGCCACGCCGACCGCCAGCGGCAGCCCGGCCAGCTCGCGCAGCGGCCCGGCAAAATGCCAGGCCAGCGAAAACGTCAGCGCCGTGCCGGGCGCGGACAGCCAGCTGCGGCCCGCGCGTCCGCGTCCGGCCGTCTGGTGCAGGGCCACGCGCAGCACTGGGCGGCGCAGGCCGGCGGCGCGCGCCAGCAGGTCGGCGTTGGTCGATCCGGTTTCGGTGACCACTTCGATGTCGATCGCGCCGGCGGGCGCGCCATAGTGGCGTGCGATCGCGCCCGCATCCATGGCGAAGGTCTCGTTCATGGCGCGCCCTTGCTGGCATTGCTTGCCGTGCGCGCCTTGTGGGGCGCGTTGACGAAGGCCAGGTCGTACAAGACGTCGGGCAGCAGCCGCAGCAACTTGGCCACCACGCCCATCTGCCACGGGATGACGCGGTAGGTGGCGCCGGCGGCGATGGTCTTTACGGCCTTGGCGGCAAAGCGCCCTGGTGTCATCAGGAACGGCATCGGATAGGAATTATGCTTGGTCATGGGGGTGTCGATGTAGCCCGGCGCGATGGTCACCACGCCAATGCCGTGCGGCTTGAGTTCGAGCCGCAGCGACTCGCAATACACGCGCACAGCCGCCTTCGACGCGCTGTAGGCGCCGGCGCCGGGCAGGCCGCGCACCCCGGCCACGCTGCCGATACCGACCAGGCGGCAGGGCGTGTGCTGCGCTTTCATGGTGGCGATGAAGGGCGCGAAGGTGGCCACGGTGGCGCCGACGTTGGTGGCGATGATGGCGTCGAACACCGCCATGTCTTCGGCGTATTCGGTCAGGGTGCCGACCGAAATGCCGGCGCAGGCGATGACGATATCGGCCCCGCCGCAGCGGGCGATGAAATCGACGGCGGCGGCGCCCAGTGCGGCGCGGTCGGTCACGTCCAGCACGTACACCAAGTGCCGTTCCGGATGGGGCAACTGCGCGCGCAGCGCGTCGAGCGCCTCGCGGCGGCGCGCGACCAGGCCGAGCGTGGCGCCGCGCGCGGCGTATTCGCGCGCCAGCGCCGCGCCCAGTCCGCTCGACGCGCCGGTGATGAACACGCGGTTCATGGGGCGCGGCCAAGCATGGCTATTTTTTTTCCGCGGCCGCTTTCGCGACCAGGTGATCCATCACTTGCAGGGCCATCTGCTGCTGCTGCGCTTCGCTGGCGTCAGTCACGGCCGAGCCGGCCTGGGTGGGCGAGGTCAGGTAGCGGCCGGCGATGGCGATCTTCGGCCAGTCCTGGACCTTGTAGGCGGCCACCATGCCGTTGGCGCGTCCCAGCTTGGCCTGGATGCCGAAGGAGCGGTAGGCATTGGTGAAGGCGGCGCGGTCGATGCCGGCGCCGGCGGCCCAGTCGAACACCTGCTCGTCGTTGCCGAAGCGCTGGTGCTGCTCATGCATCGCGGTAAACACCTTGGCGTGGTACTGCGGCGCGATGCCCATCGATTCGAGCGTGTAGTACAGGCGCTGCTGCGGCACCACGGCCGGCGTATGGCCCAGGTGGACGCGCTTGAAGACGATCTTGTCGCTGTTCTTTTTGACCCACTCGGCCAGCACCGGCTCGAAGCTGGCGCAGTGAGGGCAGTAGTAGGCGAAAAACTCGGTCACTTCGATCTTCTGGCCGGCGTCGGTGTTCTGGGTCGCGGCCAGGGTGGCGTATTCGACGCCGCTGGACGGCTGCTCGGGCGAGGCGGTGGCGCTGGCGCCCGCGCTGGCGAGGTGACCACCTAGCGCCAGCGCGAGCATGATCTTGAAAAGAGTAGGCATGTGTGTGATCCGTGGTTATTTCTGGTTGCGTACGATGGCCACGTCGATGCCGGCGTCGACCAGCTTGGCGCGCGCCTTGTTCATCGACTCGACCTGGCCGAAGGGGCCGATGCGCACCCGGTGCAGCACGCCGCTGTCGTTGGCACGCTCGCTGATGACCGCTTCGAAGCCGAGCAGCGCCAGCTTGGCGCGCGTGTTCTCGGCGTCGCCCACTTCGCGGAAGGCGCCGGCCTGCAGGTAGTAAGTGATCTTGTCCTCGGCCGGTTCGGCGGCGGCCGACGGCGCCACGTTCTGGGCCGGGGCGGCGGCCACCAGGGTTGGCGCCGGCTTCGGTGCGGGCGGCGGCGTGACCGCCAAGGCCGGTTTCTCTTTCATATTGGCGATGGCCGCGCCGAGCGGATCGGCTTCGGCCGGGGTGCCTGGCTTGGGCTTGTCGGTGATCTGCTTGTTGGCCGCGCGCGCCGCGTCCTTGTTCCCGTACAGCGGCTTGTTCGGATCGGCCGCCTGGCCGGCGGTCGGTTCCGTCATCTTGCCGGCCTTGCCGGTTTTATCGGTAAACGGCGTCGCACCCTTGGTGATCGCCAGCGCGACCGCGACAGCGATCACCAGGCCCACGATCAGGCCGATGACGATGCCGGTGAGGGTATTGCCTTGCTGGTACTTGAACGAGAGCTTGAGCCGAGGGCGGGAATCGCGTGTCATTGGAGCTTTCAATCGCATTAGCGGTTACATTTTTTCCGGCGCCGACACGCCGATCAGGGCCAGGCCGTTGCGCAGCACCTGGCGGGTGGCGACCATCAGCGCCAGGCGCGCCAGCTTGAGGGCCTCGTCGTCGACCAGCACGCGCTCGGCAAAGTAGAAGCTGTGCAGGTTGGCGGCCAGGTCGCGCAGGTAGAACGCCACCTGGTGCGGGCCGAGCTCGGCCTGGGCGCGCGCCAGCATTTCCGGATAGGCGGCCAGGGTCGCCAGCAGGGTCATTTCGGTCGGCGCGGTCAACGGCGCCAGGTCGACCGACGCCAGCGACGCGATATCGCCCGTGAACTGTTCGAGCATGCGGCAGATGCGCGCGTGCGCGTACTGCACGTAATACACCGGGTTCTCGTCCGAAGTTTTGAGGGCGATGTCGACGTCGAACACGAATTCGGTATCGGCCTTGCGCGAAATGAGGAAGAAGCGCACCGCGTCGCGGCCCTTGGCGATGTCGCCGTCGCCCGACCATTCGATCAGGTCGCGCACGGTCACGTAGGAGCCGGCGCGCTTGGAGATCTTGACCTCGGCGCCGTTTTTCATGACCGTGACCATCTTGTGCAGCACGTAGTCGGGATAGCCCTGCGGGATCTCCAGGCCGACCGCCTGCAGGCCGGCGCGCACGCGTGCGATGGTGCCGTGGTGGTCGCTGCCCTGGATATTGATGGCCTGGGTGAAGCCGCGCTGCCATTTGACGACGTGGTACGCCACGTCCGGCACGAAGTAGGTGAAGCCGCCTTCGGACTTGCGCATCACGCGGTCCTTGTCGTCGCCGTAGTCGGTGGTGCGCAGCCACAGCGCGCCGTCCTGCTCGTAGGTCTTGCCGGCCTTGATGAGCGCCTCGACGGTTTTTTCGACCTTGCCGTCGGCGTACAGGGAGGACTCGAGATAGTAGTTATCGAACTTCACGCCGAACGCTTGCAGGTCGATATCCTGCTCGTTGCGCAGATAGGTGACGGCGAACGGGCGGATCGAATCGAGGTCGTCGACATTGCCGCTGGCGGTGGCGGGCAAGCCGTCGCTGGCCGAGACGGTTTTGCCGGCCAGGTAATCGGTGGCGATATCGGCGATGTAGTCGCCGTTGTAGGCCGACTCGGGCCATGCGGCGTCGCCGGGCTTCAAGCCGCGCGCGCGCGCCTGGACCGAATTGGCCAGGGTGGCGATCTGCACGCCGGCGTCGTTGTAATAGAACTCGCGGGTGACCGCATAGCCCTGGGCGTCGAACAGGGCGGCGAGGGCGTCGCCCAGCGCGGCCTGGCGGCCGTGGCCCACATGCAGGGGGCCGGTCG
The DNA here is from genome assembly GCF_011682155.1 of Massilia sp. CCM 8734. Taxonomy (NCBI): domain Bacteria; kingdom Pseudomonadati; phylum Pseudomonadota; class Betaproteobacteria; order Burkholderiales; family Oxalobacteraceae; genus Massilia; species Massilia sp. CCM 8734. The sequence continues at coordinate 45,690 of NZ_WHJI01000021.1, read as the reverse complement.
GATTGGCCGAGACGAATTCGAGGATGATCTTCTTGCCGGCGCCGGCGTCGCTGCGGCCGAAGGCCTGGCCTTCGGCGAGGATGGCCTTGACCACCGACTGCTTGGCGCAAGCTGCCACGCGCAGGTTGATGAAGCCTGGGCCGGCGATATCGGCGCTCTCGACCAGGGCCTTGCCGGCCGGGTTCTCGAGCAGGGAAGCGACGATTTTCTGGGCCAGTTCGCGCGGGTTCATCTTGAGCTGCTTGGCCAGCTGCATGGCGATATTACAGGCGATGTCGCCGTGCGACGGATCGCGCGGGCGCTCGAGGACGACGGACGGCGAGATGCCGGTGCCATCGAGGACGGGGGCGAGGGCGGCCTGGAACAGGGCGGCGATTTCTTGTTTTTGTGAGGCGAGCATGAGCGGTGATCTGTAGAGTAGTCGAGCGGTGGCAGTGCCACGGGCAATAGTAGCTCAATTATACTGGTTTGCCGCCCCTCTGAGTCCGCCCTCGCAACCCACCGACAACGCCACCCCCGCCAACAAGCTCCCCACCGGGGTCTGACCTCTGATTAGCAATGAAAACGTTGTCTTTTCGCTTGGCGGCAACAATGATCCGACTCGGGCGTGGCGCCCAAGGCTGTGGTGCCCGGAGCGAACCGTTTTTGCATGCAAAATTGCTGATGCTTAGAAATATGTTTCGAATCAGAGGTCAGACCCCGGTTGTCGGATTTTGGGAGGGCGGGCGTTGGGCGTTGGAAGAATGTGTTGTCATAAAGGATCGTTTAAGCCTGTGCGGGACCTAAACCGGTACAATTGCGCCTTTATTAAGTAGCCGAGCTGACCCCGACCATGACGAACAAGCGCCCGACGCTCTCCATCAAACCCGCCGCCGCCAAAACCGCCAAGCCGGCCGCGCCGCGCATGCGCGCGAGTTACGAGGTCAAACCGGTGCTCCAGCCCGGCTACCGCCCCGACCTGAAACCCGATTCGCTCGCGCTGTGCCTGCTCGGCGCGGCCAATGCCGTGGCCCAGGTGCGCGCCGGCGCCGCCTTGCCGCAGGCGCTCTTGACCGCCTTCGGCGTGACCGCCGCCGCGCCCCAGGCGCGCGGGGCGATCCAGGATATCGCCTACCGCACCATGCGCCAGCTCGGCCGCAGCGAAACCCTGCTCGGCCTGATGACCTCCAAGGCGCCCGAGCCGCCGATGCTGGCCAGCCTGCTGTGCTGCGCCCTGACCCTGATCGATACGCCCGACGGCGCCGAGCCGCCCTACGAAGTATTTACCGTGGTCGACCAGGCCGTCACCGTGGCCAGTTCGCATCCGGACATGGCGCACGCCAAGGGCATGGTCAACGCCGTGCTGCGCCGCTTCCTGCGCGAACGCGAGGAGTTGCTCAAGAGCGCCTTGACGCAGCCGGTCGCGCAGTTCAATTATCCGCAGTGGTGGATCGACGCCGCCAAAGCGGCTTATCCGGGCAACTGGCAAGCCATCCTGGCGGCCGGCAACGCCCAGCCGCCGTTGACCTTGCGCGTGAACCAGCGCAAGGCCACGGTCGAGGCATACATACAGTTGCTGGCCGACGCAGGCATGGCCGCCACGCGCATCGGCCCGTCGGCCGTGCGCCTCGAAAAAGCGCTGGGCGTGGCCCTGATTCCCGGTTTCGAGGACGGCTTGGCCTCGGTGCAGGACGCCGGCGCCCAGCTGGCCGCGCCGCTGCTCGATGTGCAGGACGGCATGCGCGTGCTCGACGCCTGCGCCGCGCCGGGCGGCAAGACGTGCCACTTGCTGGAACTGGCGCAGCTGGACCTGACCGCGCTCGACTCGGACCCCAAGCGCCTCGAGCGCGTGGGCGAGAACCTGGAACGCCTCGGTTTGTCGGCCACGCTCAAAGCGTTCGAAGCCCAGACCAGCGTCTGGTGGGACGGCCAGCAGTTCGACCGCATCCTGGCCGACGTGCCGTGCACGGCCTCGGGCATCGTGCGGCGCCACCCGGACATCCGCTGGTTGCGGCGTAAGGGCGATGCACTCCAACTTGCAACACTTTCGGCCAAAATTCTCGACAACCTTTGGCAGATGTTGCGCCCGAATGGTAAATTGCTGTTCGTGACATGTTCGCTCTGGCCCCAGGAATCGGAGGCGCAGGCCGCCGCATTCGCGGTGCGCCACAACGCGACTCGCCTCGCCGCGCCGGGACAGTTGCTTCCGACCGGTACCGCCATGCAGGATCATGACGGTTTGTTCTACGCCCTGTTTCAAAAAAACGCGACGTAACGGGTCCTTCGACTATGCGAACTTTTAAGGCTCTGTCCCTCCTGTGACATTACGATTTTTCCGACTCCTGGCCTGCCAGCTGCTGCTGATGTTCGCGTCCGCATGCGCGTTCGGTCCGGCACGGGCGGCGGAAGTGGTCGATATCACGCATGCCCACATCGAGGCGACCGACGAGGGCTACCGCCTCGCGGCCAGCTATGCGTTCGAGCTCAACGAGGGCCTGGAAGACGCCATCAAGCATGGCGTGCAGCTGTACTTCACCACCGAAATTGAACTGACGCGCCCGCGCTGGTACTGGTACGACGACAAGGCTGTCTCGGCGCGCCAGACCATCCGCATCTGGTACAACGTGCTCACGCGCCAGTACCATGTATCGGTGCTGGGCAGCATGGCGCAGAGCTTTCCGACCCTGGACGACGCGATGGTGCTGATCCGCCGGCCCAGCCGCTGGGTGATCGCGCCGAAATCGGCGCTCAAGCGCGGCGAGACCTATAACGTCACCCTGCGCATGTTCATGGACCGGGAATTGCTGCCCAAGCCGATGCAGGTCAACGCGCTCAATAATTCCGACTGGCGCCTCGCTTCCAAGAACAAAACCTTCCCCTATACGGCGGAATGATCAACGTGGAACTGGAACCAGCGTGAAACAGGTCTTGCGCTATGCCGTGATGGTCGGCGCCGCCGTCGTCAGCATCCTGCTGTTCCTGCTCGCCTCCGCCTCCGACAATTCGGGCTTTTTCGACCGTTACTATACCTGGCTGCTCGGCCTGAACGCGGCCGTGGCCGGCGCGCTGCTGGTGTTCGTGGTGGTGGCGCTGGCGCGCCTGTATGTGCGCTACAAGAGCGGCAAGTTCGGCTCGCGCCTGATGACGCGCCTGGTGCTGCTGTTCGCCGGCATCGGCATTTTGCCGGGGCTGGTCATCTTCTTGGTGTCGGTGCAGTTCGTGTCGAACTCGATCGAGTCGTGGTTCAACGTGAAGATCGAGGCGGCGCTCGAATCGGGCGTGAGCCTGGGCGTGGCCGCGCTCGACCAGGCGCGCAGCGAACTGGGGGCCATCGGCGAGATCAGCGCGGCCACCATCGCCGGCCAGGAAGAAGTCGCGTCGCACGATATCCTCACGCGCCTGGTGCAGGAGCAGGAGGGGATGCTGAGCGCGGTCATCATCGGCCAGGACGGCAAATTGATCACCAGCGCGGCCGCCCCACGGGTCGACCTGAAGGCCGACCTGCCGACGCCGGCCATGCTGTTGCAGGCGGTGATGCCGGGCGGGTATTCGGTGGCCGAGGGCGGGGTGGAGCGCGACTTCAAGGATACCAGCGGCAACCACGGGGGCGCGCCGGGCCCGCTCGATGGCGCCACCAGCCTGCGCCTGCGCGTGGTGCTGGCCATTCCCGAGCCGCCCGGGGCCTCGCCGCGCTTCTTGCAGCTGATCCAGGCGGTGCCGGTCAAGCTGGCGCTCAACGCCGAGGTGCTGCGCACCGCCTACAGCGAATACCAGGAGCGCTTCGTGGCGCGCACCGGCTTGCGCAAGATGTATATCGAAACGCTCACCTTGACCTTGCTGCTGGCGATCTTCGGGGCGATCGCCAGCGCCTTTGTGATCGCCGGCAAACTGGCGCAGCCGCTGCTGGTGCTGGCCGAGGGCACGCGCGCGGTGGCCGAGGGCGACCTGTCGCCGCGCCCGATCGTGGCCACCTCGGACGAACTGGGCACGCTCACGCAATCGTTCAACACCATGACCGGCCAGCTGTTCGAGGCGCGCAGCGCGGTCGAGCGCAACCGCGCCGCCCTGCAGAGCGCCAAGGCGCACCTCGAATCGGTGCTGGAAAATATGTCGGCCGGGGTGATCGTGCTGGACGCCGATTCGAAACTGGTCAGTTCGAACGAGGCGGTCGAGCGCATCCTGCAGCACGACGTGGCCGGCCACATGGGCATGGCGCTGGCCGCGATCGAGGGGCTGGAGGTGTTCGCGCAAGCTATCGCCAAGGCCTTTTCGACCCAGAGCGCGCAGAGCGCGGCCGGTTCGGCGCGCAAGCGCACCCACTGGCAGCAGGAGATCGAAATCCCGCGCCGGCTCGGCACCAACGACGACCATGACATCACCCTGCTGGCGCGCGGCTCGCGCCTGCCGGTGGGCGCCGGCAGCGGCTACATCGTGGTGTTCGACGATATTTCGGATGTGATCTCGGCGCAGCGCTCGATGGCCTGGGGCGAAGTGGCGCGACGCCTGGCGCACGAGATCAAAAACCCGCTCACGCCGATCCAGCTCTCGGCCGAGCGCATGCAGATGAAGCTCGAGTCGCGCCTGCAAGGGACCGACCGCGACCTGCTCAACAAGGGCACGGCGACCATCGTCAACCAGGTCGACGCCATGAAGCGCATGGTGGACGACTTCCGCGACTACGCCAAGGCGCCGCCGGCCGTGCTCGACAAGCTCGACCTGAACGCGCTGGTGGGCGAAATCTTGCATTTATACCTATCCGGCGATGAAAGCGATATTATTCATGCCGAGCTGGCCGATAAGCTGCCATCGGTGATGGGCGATGCGACCCAATTGCGCCAGGTGATCCATAACCTGCTGCAAAACGCCCAGGATGCGATGAGCGAGCGCGGCCCCGATGCAGCGCCGGCGCGCATCGATATCACCACCGAGGCGATTCATTACCACGGCGCGAACGGGGCCGGTACCGCGGTGCGCTTGTCGATTGTCGATAACGGGCCGGGATTCGCCCCTAAAATCCTGTCGCGCGCATTCGAGCCATATGTGACTTCGAAGGTGCGCGGAACCGGCCTGGGACTGCCGATGGTGAAGAAAATCATCGATGAACACGGCGGCAAGATAGAGATACAGAACCGGAGTGACGGAACTGGCGCGTCAGTGTTGATTTTACTGTTAAAGTTAGCACCGGCCAGCGTTGTGGCACAAGCGTTGAATCAAGAATAAAATCGCGGCTGTGAGCGGTATGCGCTGCATGCCATTGGAGCGGGCAAAAAGAGGAAGGCAAACACATGGCAAACATTCTCGTAGTTGATGATGAAATGGGCATCCGCGAGTTACTCTCGGAAATTTTGGGCGACGAAGGCCATGCAATCACGCTCGCTGAAAACGCGCAGCAGGCGCGCGATGCGCGCGCGGCGGGGGCACCGGACCTGGTGCTGCTCGATATCTGGATGCCGGATACCGACGGCGTCACCCTGCTCAAGGAGTGGCAGCGCGACGGCTTGCTGACCATGCCGGTCATCATGATGTCCGGTCACGCGACCATCGATACGGCGGTCGAGGCAACCCGGATCGGCGCGCTCAACTTCCTCGAGAAGCCGATCGCGCTGCAAAAGTTGCTCAAGGCGGTGCAGCAGGGCCTGACACGGGCCCAGGAAGTGGTGCGCGCGCCGGTGATCGCGCCGCGTCCGATGCTCGCGCCCCAGCCCGAGGAAAGCCCGATGACGGCCTCGGCCATGTTTTCGGCGCAAACCCCGCAATCGGCCATCGCGCCGCGCATGGGCGGCATGCCGAACGGGGAAGGGCACGGTTTCAACCTCAGTTTCGACCTGCCGCTGCGCGAGGCGCGCGACGCTTTCGAGCGCATGTACTTCGAGCATCATCTGGGGCGCGAGGGGGGCAGCATGACCCGCGTGGCCGAAAAGACCGGGCTGGAACGCACTCACCTGTACCGCAAGCTCAAGCAACTCGGCGTCGAGCCGGGCAAGCTGGCTAAAAAGAACGGATGAGCGCACCCCCTGCGCGCCGGACCGCCCTGACCCTGGTCACGGGCGGCCCGGCGGCGCAGCGCGAGGCGGCCATCGCGGCGCGCCTGGCGCAGGCCGGCGCTCAGGCCGGCGCTGCCGACCCGCTGCGCGGGCTGGTCGCCGTCGTGCTCGAAGGCTTGCCATCCGGCCAAACCCTGCTGTCTCCTTCCGACTCCCTGCATGTTCACCGCATCGCGCCTGGCTGCCTTTGCTGCACCGGCAATCTCGTTTTGCGTGTAACATTAAACCGGATCCTGCGTCTGCGCCCCGAGCGGCTGTTCATCGGGCTGGCCGCCACGGACCACCTTGATCAGTTGCGATCGTGGCTGCAAGACCCGCCATACGATCAGCTGTTGGAACTGACAGCGGACCTGCGCACTTGAAAATCGGTCCGCATAGCCCCACCTGCCCTGTTGAGCACAGTGGAACGTCTGATCGAGCGAAGGAGCAATAATGAACATGATCTACAACAGTGAACAGTACAGTGTGGTCGAATTCGGCGTCGATCACAATCTCGAAGCCTTGCGCTTCGGCGGCTATGAAATCGTCGACAAATCCGGTCGTCGTGAAGCCTTTATCGGCGGCAAACTTGCGCAATCGTTCAGGCGCGACGTCAACAACCTGATCGCCAGCGAACCGACCATGGAAGAGATCGATGACTTCCTGGGCTCGTATGACTCGCTGATGAGCCAACCCGTGCTGTTGCACTAATTGCACACATGTTTGCAGGCCCGGCACTGAACGGGCATCGTTTCACCGTCCTGTCTGCCGCTGGCGGACAGGAAGCGGCAGGCCAGGTCGCCGCCCACGGTGGCAGCCGCCCCGAATTGCCGTCCGAACATGGTATTCTTGCGCCATGTGCCAACTCCTCGGAATGAACTGCAACGTCCCTACGGACATTGTTTTTAGCTTTACCGGCTTCGCCATGCGCGGCGGCCGCACCGATACCCACCACGATGGCTGGGGCATCGCCTTCTTCGAGGGCGCCGGCGTGCGCCATTTTGTCGACCACCAGGCGGCGGTGGAGTCGCCTGTGGCCGAACTGATCAAGCGCTATCCCATCCAATCCAAAAATGTCATTGCGCACATCCGCAAGGCGACCCAGGGCCATGTTGCGCTGGAAAACTGCCATCCCTTCGTGCGCGAACTGTGGGGCCGCTACTGGGTGTTCGCCCACAATGGCGACCTGAAGGAGTTTGCGCCGACCCTGAACGGCCCGTACCGCCCGGTCGGCAGCACCGACAGCGAAAAAGCCTTTTGCTTCCTGCTCCAGGAATTGCGCAGCCGCTTCGGCGACAGCGCGCCCGCGCTGCCCGTGCTGCGCGCGGCATTGCAGGAGCTGGTGGCCGCGGTGGCCGTGCACGGCACCTTTAACCTGATGCTGTCGGACGGTTCGGCCCTGTTTGTGCATTGCTCCACCAAGCTGCATTATGTGGTTCGCCAGCATCCTTTTGTCACCGCCAGCCTGTCCGATGAAGATGTCAGTGTTGATTTTTCTCAAGTCACGACCCCGGAAGATCGGGTAGCCATCATCGTTACCGAACCGCTGACCACCAACGAACAGTGGACCGCCTTTGCTCCCGGCGAATTCAAAGTGTTTGTGGATGGAATGTCAATACAGGAGCGATAAGTATTTCCTCCGCGCACTGGTATTAATTAGGTTACATTACCGGCTGTTATTATTGATATTTACAGGACAGATGAGCCACGACTCCGAATCCGACCTAATGGCGCAACAGATGCCAGTGCGTGATTTCTACCTGGGGCGCCAGCCGATCCTCGACCGACAACAAGGTTTGTACGGTTACGAAATGCTTTTCCGCAATGCGGCAGGCGAATCGGCCGAGATCGACAACGATGTCGCCGCCACCGCCACCGTGATTGCCCACACCGCCCAGCTGGGCCTGGAAAAAGTCATCGGCGATGCGCTCGGTTTCCTGAATGTCGACGCCGAAGTGCTGATGAGCGACATCTTCGTGTTCCTTCCGCGCGAGCGGGTGGTGCTGGAAATCGTCGAGAGCATGGTGGTCAACCAGGCGGTGCTCGACCGCATTGCCGACTTGACCGGACACGGCTTTCGCTTTGCGCTCGACGATGTGCGCCTCGATGCGCCCGAGGTGCAACAGCTGTTGCCGATGGTCGAATACGTCAAGCTCGACGTGCGCACCATGCCGCTGTCCGGCTTGACTGCCGCCGCGCCCCGTTTCAAGCGCGAAAAAAAGAAGCTGATCGCCGAGAAGGTCGAATCGCGCGAGGAATTCGACCTCTGCCTTGGCCTGGGGTTCGACTATTTCCAGGGGTACTATTTTGCCCGGCCGGCCGTGATCAGCGGGCGCAAGCTGTCGCCGTCCCAGCTGGCGGTGCTCGAATTGATGGGCCTGGTGACCTCGGACGCCGACAATATCGAGATCGAACGGGCGGTCAAGCGCGACGTGACCCTGGCGCTCAACCTGCTGCGCCTGGTCAACACGCCCGCCATCGGCATGCGCCACCGCATCGATTCGATCAGCCAGGCCTTGACCATTCTCGGCCGCCGGCAGTTGCAGCGCTGGCTGCAGATCATGCTGTACGCCGAGCCTTCGCGCGGCGGCAACAGCATGACGCCGCTGTTGTTGCTTGCCACCACACGCGGGCGCCTGCTCGAATTGCTGGCGCAGCGCTTGCGTCCCGGCCAGCGCAACGTGGCCGAGATCGCCTTCACCGTCGGCATCATGTCGCTGATGGATGCCTTGTTCGGGATGCCGATGACGGTCATCGTCGAGCAGATTCCCGTCATCGACGAGGTATCGCAAGCGCTGCTGGGGCGCTGCGGCTTTTTCGGCGACCTGTTGCACCTGGCCGAGTGCATCGAGCGCATGGAAGAGTCGGATGACCAGGTGCTGCCTGCGCTGCGCGAACTGGCGATTTCCAGCGAAGAATTGATCGAACTGGAAGTGGCCGCCTTCGAGTGGAGCGACAAGGTGGTGCGTTACGCGATCTAAGCGCACGATTCACGATTCACCGAGTGCCGCGTCGTTCCCGCGCAGGCGGGAACCCAAGTCAAGTGCATGGCAGCTGGCGGCTATACGAACTTAGGTTCCCGCCTGCGCGGGAACGACGAGGGCGATTGCCGCCACGACGACGGCGTTGGCCGGAACGACGAGGGCGATTGCCGCAACGATGGCAAGGTGTGTTACCTGCCTGCGTCGCAGTAGCGACGCGCTCCTACGACAAATTCGGCGCCAGCCAGCGTTCCAGGTCTTCTTTCGGCACGCCGCGCCGCTTGGCCATGTCGTTCAACTGGTCTTCGCCGATCTTCCCGACCACGAAATACTTCGCTTCCGGATGCGCAAAATAGAAGCCCGATACCGCCGCCCCAGGGAACATGGCGAACGACTCGGTCAATTCCATGCCGATTTCCTGCGCCTGCAGCACCTTGAACATAGCCGCTTTCACCGTATGCTCCGGGCAGGCCGGATAACCGGGCGCCGGGCGAATACCCGCATAACGCTCGCCGATCATCTCTTCATTGCTCAGGTCCTCGCCCAGCGCATAACCCCACAAGTCGGTGCGCACGCGCTCGTGCATATATTCGGCGAACGCTTCGGCCAATCGGTCCGCCAGCGACTTGAGCATGATCGACGAATAATCGTCGTGCGCATCTTCAAACCGCTTTTCGTATTTTTCGATTCCCAGCCCGCTGGTCACCGCAAACATGCCGATATAATCCTTGATACCCGACGCTTTTGGCGCGATAAAATCGGCCAGGCACTGGTTCGGGCGCTGCACGCCATCGACCAGCGGTTTCACGCCCTGCTGGCGCAAACCGTAATACGTGAACGCCACCGTGGCGCGCGTGTCGTCCGTATAGATCTCGATGTCGTCGTCATTGACGCTGTTGGCCGGCATCAGCGACACCACGCCGTTGGCCGTCAGCCAGCGCCCCTCGATGATTTTCTTGAGCAGCGCCTGGCCTTCTTCGAACACTTTGGACGCCGCTTCGCCGACCACCTCGTCGGTCAGGATCGCGGGGAAGGGACCGGCCAGGTCCCAGGTCTGGAAGAACGGACCCCAGTCGATATACCTGGCCAGGGTGCCCAGGTCGACGTTCTTGAATTCGCGCCGGCCGATGAATTTCGGCCGCACCGGCTCGAACGCGAGCGCCATCTTGTTGGCGCGCGCGGCCGCCAGCGACAATATCGGCAGCGCCTTCTTGTTGGCGTGCTGCTCGCGGATGCGCACATAATCCTGGGCGATGTCGTCGATGTACTGGTCGCGGCTCTCGGGCGTGAGCAGCGACTGCGCCACCGACACCGAACGTGAGGCGTCCGGCACGTACACCACGGGACCTTCGTAGTTGTGGGCGATCTTGACCGCCGTGTGGGCGCGGCTGGTGGTGGCGCCGCCGATCAGCAGGGGAATCTTGAGCATGCGGAAGTGCGGGTCGCGCTGCATTTCCTTGGCCACGTGGGCCATCTCTTCGAGCGACGGCGTGATCAGGCCCGACAGGCCGATCATGTCGGCATTTTCGACCTTGGCGCGCGCCAGGATTTCGGAGCAGGGCACCATCACGCCCATGTTCACGACTTCAAAGTTATTACACTGCAGGACCACGGAAACGATGTTCTTGCCGATGTCGTGCACGTCGCCCTTGACGGTGGCGATCACGATCTTGCCCTTCGGTTTGGCGACAATGCCGGTGCGTTTTTCTTCCAGCAGTTTTTCTTCTTCGATGAAGGGAATCAGGTGGGCCACGGCCTGCTTCATGACGCGCGCCGATTTCACCACCTGCGGCAGGAACATCTTGCCTTGTCCGAACAGGTCGCCGACCACGTTCATGCCGTCCATCAGCGGGCCTTCGATCACGTGGATCGGGCGCCCGCCGTTGTGCAGCAGTTCCTGGCGCGCTTCTTCGGTGTCTTCCACGATCCACTGGGTGATGCCGTGCACCAGCGCGTGCGAGAGGCGCTGCTGCACCGTGCCTTCGCGCCAGGCCAGGGTCTGCACATCCTGCTTGTCGCCGGCCTTCAAGGTGCCGGCGATCTCGATCATGCGCTCGGTGGAATCAATCCGGCGGTTCAGCACCACGTCTTCGACCCGCTCGCGCAGTTCGGGCGCGATGTCGTCGTACACGCCCATCATGCCGGCGTTGACGATCCCCATGGTCATGCCGGCCTTGATGGCGTGGTACAGGAACACGGTGTGGATCGCTTCGCGCGCCGGGTCGTTGCCGCGGAAGCTGAACGACACGTTCGAGACGCCGCCCGAGATTTTCGCGTGCGGCAGGTTGTCCTTGATCCAGCGCGTGGCGTTGATGAAGTCGACCGCGTAGTTATTGTGTTCTTCGATGCCGGTGGCGATGGCGAAAATGTTCGGGTCGAAGATGATGTCTTCGGGCGGGAAGTCCACCTGCTCGGTCAGCACCTTGTAGGCGCGCGCGCAGATCTCGGTCTTGCGCGCAAACGTATCGGCCTGGCCCTGTTCGTCGAAGGCCATCACGATCACGGCGGCGCCGTAGCGGCGGCACAGGCGCGCCTGGCGGATGAATTCTTCTTCGCCTTCCTTCATCGAAATCGAGTTGACGATGGCCTTGCCCTGCACGCATTTGAGGCCCGCTTCGATCACCGACCACTTGGACGAGTCGATCATGATCGGCACGCGCGAAATGTCGGGCTCGGACGCGATCAGGTTCAAGAAGCGTTCCATGGCCGCCTTCGAGTCGAGCATCGCCTCGTCCATGTTGATGTCGATGACCTGGGCGCCGTTTTCCACCTGCTGGCGCGCCACCGACAGCGCTTCGTCGTACTGCTCATTCAGAATCATGCGCGCAAAGGCCTTGGAGCCGGTCACGTTGGTGCGCTCGCCGACGTTCACGAACAGGGAGTCCTGGTCGATGGTGAACGGCTCGAGGCCCGACAGGCGCTGCGCCACCGGGATATCGGGCAGCGCGCGCGGGGCGGTCGTGGCCAGCATGTCGGCGATCGCCTTGATGTGGTCGGGCGTGGTGCCGCAGCAGCCGCCGGCGATGTTGATAAAGCCGCTGTCGGCAAATTCGCGCAGCAGCGACGAGGTGTCGGCCGGCAGTTCGTCGAAACCGGTGTCGCTCATCGGGTTGGGCAGGCCGGCGTTCGGGTAGATGCAGACAAAGGTGTCGGCAATTTGCGACAGTTCTTCGGCGTAGGGACGCATCAGGGCCGCGCCCAGCGCGCAGTTCAGGCCAATGGTGAGCGGCTTGGCGTGGCGCACCGAGTTCCAGAAGGCGGGCACGGTCTGGCCCGACAAGATCCGTCCCGAGGCGTCGGTGACGGTCCCGGAAATCATGATCGGCAGGCGTTCGATGCCCGGGTTCTCGTCGAAATACAGGTCGATCGCGAACAGCGCCGCCTTGCAGTTCAAGGTGTCGAAGATGGTTTCGACCAGCAGCACGTCGGAGCCGCCTTCGACCAGGCCGCCCACCTGCTGGTGGTAGGCGGCCACCAGCTGGTCGAAGGTCACGTTGCGCGCGGCCGGGTCGTTCACGTCGGGCGAGATCGAGGCCGTTTTCGGGGTAGGCCCGAGCGCGCCGGCGACGAAACGCGGCTTGTCCGGGGTGCTGTACTTGTCGCAGGCGGCGCGCGCCAGCCTGGCGGCGGCCACGTTCATCTCGCGCGCCAGGTGGCCCATGTGATAGTCGTCCTGGGCGATGGTGGTGGCGCCGAAGGTGTTCGTTTCGATCAGGTCGGCGCCGGCGGCGAGGTAGCGCTCGTGGATTTCCTGAATGATGTGCGGCTGGGTCAGGGTCAGCAATTCATTGTTGCCCTTGACGAAAAGCTCGCGCGCGCCGCTGCCGGCCGGGGCCGCAAAATCGGCGAAACGCCCGCCCGGTCCGCCGCGGTAGGCCGCTTCGTCCAGTTTGTACTGCTGGATGATGGTGCCCATCGCGCCATCGAGGATCATGATCCGGCGCGACAGGATGTCGCGCAGCCGGGTTTCAGTCGTGGACATGGCGGGATGGGTAGTCATGATTGTGCTTTCAATTGGCGGGTCGGAACCGGCGTGGACCGGGTCTAAAATTATACGTCATCGTGCCCGTTTGGTTTCCCGGAGGGCAATTGATGAGTTCGCTTTGTATCGTTTTGTATTTAAATAGTGACTTGATACAAGACGATACAAAACGTGAGGTGTCTGCAATCTTTACGTTACATGCGAAGACGACAATCGCATCGATGACGCCGCAGTGCGTCTTTACGGGGAACACAAACATGAACGATGATTTTCAAACCAGCTGGTCCGAGCCAGCATCCATGCAGAACGGTGACGCCAGCACCGTTGCGCGCCCATCGGCCGCCGCGCCGCTCAAGCAGATCGTCACGATCCGCCTCGATGTGGATATGCTGAAATGGTTCAAGTCCGCAGGTCCGGGTTACCAGACCCGCATCAACCAGATCCTGCGCGAACATATGGAAGCGCAGCAGGCTGAGCGCGACGCAGCCCAGCCATAAGCTGACACCGGCAGGGCGGCTTAGTCCAGGCTGAGTCCGTCCAAAGGGAATCCCTTGAGAAACTCGGCCGCAGGCAAGCGCTTGCCGCCGGGTTTTTGCAGTTCCGTCAGGCGCAAGGTGCCTTGTCGACAGGCGACGATGATGCCGTGCTGGGCGTCGGCCGCCAGCACTTGCCCGGGTGGCGCATCGCTGCCCGCTTCCAGCGCTTCGGCGCCCCAGATCTTGATGATTACCCCGTTGAGCTCGGCGTGCGCGCCGGGGAAGGGGTTGAAAGCGCGGATCTTGCGGGCCAGTTCGTTTGATGACAGGGAAAAATCGAGCGCGGCTTCTTCCTTGCTGATCTTGGCGGCGTAGGTCACGCCTTCGGCCGGCTGCGGCACCGGGTGCAGGGCGCCGGCGGCGCGCGCGCGCAGCGCCTCGACGATCATGCGCGCGCCCAGGGCGGCCAGGGTGTCGTGCAGGGTGGCGGTGGTGTCGTTTGGGGCGATCGGCACCCTTTCCATCAGCAGCATGGGGCCGGTGTCGAGGCCTTCTTCCATCTCCATGATCGTCACGCCGGTCTCCAGGTCGCCCGTTTCGATGGCGCGGTGGATCGGCGCGGCGCCGCGCCAGCGCGGCAGCAGGGAACCGTGGATGTTGATGCAGGGCTTGATGTCGAGCGTGCTGCGCGGGAGAATCAGGCCGTAGGCGGCGACCACCATCACATCGTAGTCGGTGGCCAGCAGGCGCGCGTGCGCGACGGCGGCCTGGGCGGCGCGTTCGGGATCCTTGCTGTCGAGGCGCAGGGAGAGCGGTTGCAGCACGTCGATATCGTGGGCCAAGGCGTATTGCTTGACCGCCGAGGCATGCAATTGCAGGCCGCGCCCGGCGGGGCGGTCGGGCTGGGTCAGGACCAGCGGAATCTCGAAGCCGGCTTCATGCAGGGCCTGGAGGGCGACGGCGGCGAACTCCGGCGTGCCGGCGAAGATGATTTTCATGGGGTTCCTGGGTTAAACAGTTCAAAGTACAAACGGACTGGCCGCCATCAGCGCCAAACACGGCAGTAACGCCAAACACCGTCGTTCCCGCGAAGGCGGGAACCCAAGTGATCGGCGCAGTCGGAGACTGAACTACGGACTTGGGTTCCCGCCTTCGCGGGAACGACGGTTTTGAAGACCTCGGCTGCGACGGACTGCTGCTACCGGCCGCCCGCCTTTAGTGCCGGCGACCCGCCGCCCGCAGCGCCGCTTCGCGTTCCATCCCGCGCTCTTCCTTGAGCATCTTGGCCTTGATCCGGTTGCGCTTGAGCGGCGACAGGTATTCGACGAACACCTTGCCCATCAAATGGTCCATCTCGTGCTGGATGCAGACCGCCATCAAGCCATCGGCGCTGAACTCGAACGGCTTGCCGTTGGCGTCGAGCGCGCTGACCTTGACCTGCGCGGGACGCTCCACGCCGTCGTAGATGCCCGGCACCGACAGGCAGCCTTCATCGTAGACTTGCTTTTCAGCACTGGCCCAGATGATTTGCGGGTTGATGAAGACGCGCAGGTCGTCCTTGGTCTCGGACGTATCGACAATGATCAGTTGCTCGTGCACGTCAACCTGGCTCGCGGCCAGGCCCACGCCGGGCGCGTCGTACATGGTCTCGGCCATGTCGGCCACCAGTTTGGTGATGCGCTCGCCGAATTCGGTGACCGGCTTGGCCACCTTGTGCAGGCGTGCGTCTGGGTAGCGGAGAATATTCAGTATTGCCATAGGTCTAGTAATTTCGATAACAATTCGGTGATAATTTCAAGTGCTCATACGCATAAGAATTCTAAAACACAACAAAAACACAACAGACCCGCAACCGGGTTGAGCATGGTTTTTCTTGCTAGTTCAAGGATTTATGTGCAGAATTTGATCCAGTTCGGCAAGCCTTATCATCGATATCGTCGATAGGGTAGCGTTAAATCGCGCTGTCTCTTGCGCTGTGGCTGGCAAGGTGACGTGTCCAGCTAGCAATTCCGTGTTAATGCCGCACTTTACGGACATCTCAATGAAAAATTTTAGCACAGTCGGCGTCCGCGTAGCGGTTGTGGCGCTTTTTGCGGGACTGCTCGCAGCCCCGACCCAAGCGGCCACCTGCGAATTCCGGCCCAACGCTCCTGACCAGCACGTTGTGGTCAAGGGCGATACCTTGTGGGACATTTCCGGCAAGTTCTTGCAGCACCCGTGGTGCTGGCCCCAGGTGTGGGGTTTGAACAAGGAAGAAATCCGCAATCCGCACTGGATTTATCCGGGTCAGATCGTTTACTTCGACCGCAAGAATAACCGCTTGTCGCTGTCCCGTCCGGGTAGCGGCGATGGCTCGGGCAGCGCCAATGGCACCTTGCGCCTGTCGCCCCAGATCCGTACCGAAGGCTTGGGCAAGGATGCGATCCAGGCCATTCCGGCCGGCGTGATCGAGCCGTTCCTGTCGCAGCCGCTGATCGTCGAAGCCGACGAACTGAAGGGCTCGCCGCGCATCGCCGCGGCCCAGGATGGCCACGTCTTCCTCGGCCAGGACGACAAGATTTATGTGCGCGGCGACCTCAAGGGCGGCAGTTCCTTCCAGGTATTCCGTCCGGGCACCCCGCTCAAGGATCCGGAAACCGGCAAGCTGCTCGCCTATGAAGCGGTGTACCTGGGCACGGCCAAGCTGTTCGCCGAAGCCAAGCCGGGCGTGGACGCGCACACCTTCGTGGTGGCCAGTTCCAAGCAGGAAATCGGCGTGGGCGACCTGTTGATTCCGGCGCCGCCGACCGTCATACGCAACTACATGCCGCACCCGCCCGATCAAAAGGTCGACGCGCGCATCATGGGCATCTATTCGGGTGTGACGCATGCCGGCCAGAACCAGGTGGTCAGCGTTAACCGCGGCAAGCTTGACGGAATCGATATCGGCACCGTGCTGCAGTTGTACACTCTGGGCAGAACGGTGCCCGACCCGGGCGCGCCGAAAGCGGGCATCCTGGGCACCAAGAAGACGATGATCAAGTTGCCTGACGAGCAGTCCGGCACCTTGTTCATTTTCCGTGTGTTCAACCGTGTATCGTACGGCTTGATCATGCAGGTAACCGACCCGGTGAAAATCGGCGACGTGGCCAGATCACCGGAGTAATACCGCCGTGCAAGACACGGACCCCGCCAACCCCCGCCGCCAGGCCGAGCGCCTGGCGGCCTGGGTACGCCTGGAGCAGACGCCGGGCGTGGGGGTCGTGACAGCGCAGCGCCTGCTTGCGCGCTTTTCCACCCCGCAATCCATCTTCAGCGCTTCCCACCTGGCCTTGCGCGAAATTGTTTCCGATAGCGTCGCGCGCGCCTTGTGCGAGCCCATGCCGGACGCCTGCGCCGCCTACCTCGACACCGTATTCGACTGGCTGGCCGACCCCGACCACCACCTCCTCACCTTTGACGACCCCGCTTTTCCGCCACTGCTGCGCGAACTGGCCATGCCGCCGCTGCTGTTGTACGCGTGCGGCCGGGTCGCGTTGTTGTCGGCGCCGGCCGTGGCCATCGTCGGCAGCCGCAATGCGACCGGGCAGGGCGCGGCCAATGCGCGCGCCTTCGCCAGCGCGCTGAGCACGGCCGGCCTGACCATCGTGTCCGGCCTGGCGCTCGGGATCGATGCTAGCGCGCATGATGGCGGCTTGCGCGGTCCGGGCTCGACCGTGGCCGTGACCGGCACCGGCGCCGACCGCATCTATCCGAGCCGCAACGAAGCGCTGGCGCGCCGCATTGCGCAAGAGGGTTGCGTGGTCAGTGAGTACCCGCTCGGCAGCGGGCCGACGCCCGGCAACTTCCCGCGCCGGAACCGCCTGATCAGCGGCATGTGCTGCGCCGTGCTGGTGGTCGAGGCGGCCGCCAACTCCGGTTCGCTGATCACCGCCAGGCTGGCGCTCGACCAGGGCCGCGAGGTGTTCGCCATTCCCGGCTCGATCCATGCGCCGCTCTCAAAAGGCTGCCACATCCTCATCCGCGAAGGCGCCACCCTGGTCGACTGCGTCGACGACATCCTGATCCCGCTGCGCGTGGCGCCGCTGGCCACCCTGGCGCGCCAACCCGACAGCAGCGCATCCTTGCATGCCGCGCAGCGCGCGCTGCTCGACGCGCTCGGCTACGATCCGGTCGGCGCCGATGCGCTCGGCGCGCTGGTCGGCTGCGATCCGGCCGTGCTGGCGGGCCGCTTGCTGGCGCTCGAACTTGCCGGTCATCTCGAACGATTGCCGGGCGGATTGTTCCAGCGTGTAAAGCGCTAAAAAATCGGGTCGGCGGGGCGCAAGAGGCGCACGGACGGGCTTGTGTTTTAGCGAACTTAACTGATAGAGTAGAGCCATGTTCGATATCCTGGTCTACCTTTACGAGACGTACTACCGCCCCGATGCCTGCCCCGAGCCGGCCGCGTTGGCGCGTAAACTGTCCGCTGTCGGTTTCGACGATGTCGAGATCTCGGAAGCGCTCGTGTGGCTGACCGACCTGACCGAAATGGCGGGCGACGAAGCGACCCTGGCGTTCACCTCGAGCGGCACGCGGTTTTACGTGCAGCGCGAATCCGACGCCCTGGGCAGTTCGGCGGTCGGCTTCATCCAGTTCCTCGAAAGCGCGGGCGTGCTCAGCCCCGTGCAGCGCGAGATCGTGATCGAACGCGCGCTGGCGCTGGAAGAGTCGCCGGTGGGCCTGGGCAAGCTCAAGATCATCGTGCTGATGCTGTTGTGGAGCCAGGGCAAGGAACCGGACGCGCTGATGTTCGACGACCTGTTCGGCTCCGACGACGAGCAGGCTCCGCGCTTGCTGCATTGAGTCAGGCCGGCGCCGTCCGTATCACGCCCGCCTGCGTCCCGTTTTCCCTTCCAAGCAACGCTTTTCCCCCGCTGCCGGCACGATTGTGGCTTTTGGCATGCAGTGGCTACTTGCGGACTTCCCGGCAACCCGCTTATCATTGGCCGCTCTATCGGGTTGTTACAATTTCGATATCAGGACGGCAAAATCCCGCCTGCTGCGGCCAAGCATGTATGATGCGCGGGCCGAACCACTTAATATAGTACGACGAGAAAACCTATGACCAAAACCCTCATCATCGCCGAGAAGCCCTCCGTCGCGAACGATATCGCCAAGACGCTGGGCGGCTTCACCAAGCACGATGAGTACTTCGAATCGGACGAATATGTCCTGTCGTCGGCCGTCGGCCACCTGCTGGAAATCGCGGTACCGGAAGAGCACGACGTCAAGCGCGGCAAGTGGAGCTTTGCCCACCTGCCCATGATTCCGCCGTATTTCGCGCTCAACCCGATCGCCAAGACCGAGGCCCGACTCAAGGTCTTGAACAAGCTGATCAAGCGCAAGGATGTCACCCAACTCATCAACGCATGCGATGCCGGGCGCGAAGGCGAGCTGATTTTCCGCCTGATCGCGCAAAACGCCAAGGCCAAGCAACCGATCAAGCGCCTGTGGCTGCAATCGATGACGCCGGGCGCGATCCGCGACGGCTTCACGCAACTGCGCAGCGACGAAGAAATGCTGCCGCTGGCCGACGCCGCGCGCTGCCGCTCCGAAGCGGACTGGCTGATCGGCATCAACGGCACCCGCGCCATGACCGCCTTCAATTCGAAGGAAGGCGGCTTCTACCTGACCACCGTGGGCCGCGTGCAAACGCCGACCCTGTCGATCGTGGTCGAGCGCGAAGACAAGATCAAGAAATTTATCTCGCGCGATTACTGGGAAGTGCGCGCCGAGTTCGTGTGCGCCGCCGGCGTGTACGAAGGGCGCTGGCTCGACCAGGCCTTCAAGAAGGACGAGAACGACCCCGAGAAGCGCTCCGAGCGCCTGTGGAGCCGCGCGGCCGCCGACAGCATCGCCATGGCCTGCAAGGGCCGCCAGGGCAATGTAACGGAAGAATCGAAGCCGACCACCTCGATGGCGCCGGCCCTGTTCGACCTGACCAGCCTGCAGCGCGAAGCGAACGGCCGGTTCGGCTTTTCGGCCAAGAACACGCTCGGCCTGGCCCAGGCGCTGTACGAAAAGCACAAGGTCCTGACCTACCCGCGTACCGACTCGCGCCATCTGCCGGAAGACTACGTCAACACCGTCAAGGACACCATGGTGAGCCTGGCGGAGAACAATAACTACCACCAGTTCGCCAAGCAGATCACCGACAAGGGCTGGGTCAAGCCGAACAAGCGCATTTTCGACAACACCAAGATCTCGGATCACTTCGCGATCATCCCGACCACCCTGGCGCCGAAGAATTTGTCGGAGCCGGAACAAAAGCTGTACGACCTGGTGACGCGCCGCTTCATGGCGGTGTTCTTCCCGCCTGCGGAATTCCAGGTCACCACCCGCTTTACCGAAGTGTCCGGCCACCAGTTCAAGACTGAAGGCAAGGTCATGACCAATCCGGGCTGGCTGGCGATCTACGGCAAGGAAGCCTCGACCGACAGCGACAAGGACGACAACACCGGCGGCAACCTGGTGCCGGTGGCCAAGGGCGAAAAAGTGCAGACCGAAAAAGTCAGCCCGAACGCCCTGGTCACCAAGCCGCCCGCGCGCTACTCGGAAGCGACCTTGCTGTCCGCCATGGAAGGCGCCGGCAAGCTGATCGACGACGATGAACTGCGCGACGCCATGGCCGGCAAGGGCCTGGGCACGCCAGCGACGCGCGCGGCCATCATCGAAGGCTTGCTGGGCGAGCGCTACCTGTTGCGCGAAGGGCGAGAACTGATTCCGACCGCCAAGGCATCCCAGCTGATGACCTTGTTGCGCGGCCTCGGCGTGAACGAGCTGACCGCGCCCGAACTGACCGGCGAATGGGAATACAAGCTGTCGCAAATGGAGAAGGGCAAGATTTCGCGTGACGAGTTCATGCGTGAAATTGCCCAGATGACGCAAATCATCGTCAAGCGCGCCAAGGAATACAACAACGACACGATTCCGGGCGACTACGCGACCCTGCACACGCCGTGCCCGAACTGCGGCGGCGTGGTCAAGGAAAACTACCGTCGTTTCGCCTGCACCAAGTGCGAATTCAACATGAGCAAGACGCCTGGCAGCCGCCAGTTCGAGATTGCCGAAGTTGAAGAGTTGCTGGAAAAACGCACGATCGGCCCGATGCAGGGATTCCGCTCGAAAATGGGACGTCCGTTTGCCGCCATTTTGCGCATCGTGCGCGATGAAGACATCAAGAATTGCAAGCTTGAATTTGATTTCGGCCAGAACGACGAAGGTGGCGAAGATGGCGAAGGCGTCGACTTCACCGGCCAGACCGCGCTCGGACCGTGCCCGAAATGCGCCGGCGGCGTGTTCGAGATGGGCCTGGCGTATGTGTGCGAGCACAGCGTAGCCAAGCCGAAGACTTGCGACTTCCGCAGCGGCCGCATCATCTTGCAGCAAGAAATTTTGCCTGAGCAAATGGTCAAGCTGCTCAACGACGGCAAGACCGACCTGATGCCGGGTTTTGTATCGCAGCGCACGCGTCGTCCGTTCAAGGCGTTTTTGGTCAAGGGCAAGGATGGCAAGATCAGCTTCGAGTTCGAGGAACGCAAGGCCAAGGCGCCGGCTAAAGGCAAAGCAGCGGCGGTAGCCGATCCCGAGGGCGACGAGGCGGCGCCAGCCACCGCGAAAAAAGCCGCGCCGGCCAAGAAGGCGGCGGCTAAAAAAGCGCCTGCTAAAAAGGCTGCGGCCAAAAAACCGGCAGCCAAAAAAGCCGCCGTCAAGAAAGCGGTCGCGGAAGAATAATCCGCCGCACCCCACGCGGTGCCAGGTCTGACATTCGGACACGGGCCCGGCTGTTGAAATCGCATTTGCGGTATCTTCAGCCGGGCCCGCGTCCGTTTGTCAGACCTGGCACCGCATTGGACATACACCGCGTTAGACCGGAATGCCAATGAATATCGTTCATCTGACGTCACTCGCCAGGATCAATCCACCCGCAGCGGAAACCTCGATCGACCAGGTCGAAGCGCAATTGGGCATGCGCTTGCCCGATGCGTATCGGGCGCTGCTGCGATGCGCGAACGGTATCTGGTTCGACAATGGCCTGGTGGTGTATCCGCTCGACGATGTGATCGAGCGAAACCAGACCCTGGAAGTGGGCGAATACGCGCCCGGTTATCTTGCCATTGGCGACGACAGTGGAGGACAGGCCGTCATGCTGTCGCTGGCATCCGGCACGGTCTTGCTGGTCGACATGGGAAGCATGGATCCCGACGACATGGCGCCGATCAGTCAGTCCCTGCCATCCTGGATAGCCGACAAATGCCGGCTCCGGGTTGAGTGATCGATGTGGAGAAAAAGTGGCCACAATCTGTGACCACCTTTCGGGCGCGTGGTGGTGCACGGCACAGCCGCGGTGTTCGACCGCATCGAAACCTTCGCTCCGCATCAACGCAAAGGCCTCGGCAGTGCATTGATGGCGGCGCTGGACGCGCTGGCGCAACAGGCCGGCGTGTCCGAGCGCCTGCTGGTCGCAACCGAGGCGGGACGCTCGCTCTACCTGGCCCTGGGATGGCGCGTGCTGGCGCCGTATTCCACGGCCGTACTGGCCACGCGCTAGCGCGGCTGGCTACCTGGCGTCGGCCATTCCCTTCAACAAAGCCGCATGAAACGCGTCCGGGTCCTGCATCTGCGGCGCGTGACCGAGCTTCGGGAACGACACCAGGGTCGCCTTCGGTATGTTTTGCGCGGCCTGCTTCATCAGCACCCGGTAGTTCCCCAGCCTTGGGCGCAGTTCCGGCGGAGCCAGGTCCTTGCCGATGGCGGTATTGTCATACTCGCCGATCAGCAGCAGGGTCGGCATCTTCAATAGCGGAAATTCATACACGACCGGCTGCGTGTAGATCATGTCGTATATCAGCGCCGAATTCCACGCGACGATCTGCTTGCCCGGACCGCGGTTCATCCCGGCCAGCATCTGCACCCATTTCTCGTACTCGGGTTTCCATTGACCGACGTAGTACGTGTATTTTTCGTACTCGCGGATGCTCGACGCCGTGGTCTTCAATTCGCGCTCGTACCACGTGTCGACGTCGATGGACTGCACGCCAGCCGCCTTCCAGTCTTCCAGCCCGATCGGATTGACCAGCACCAGTTGCGTCGTCTGCTCCGGGTACATCAACCCATAGCGCACCGCCAGCATGCCGCCGGTGGAATGCCCGACGATGGCCGCCCGGCGCACGCCGAGCGATTCGAGCAGCGCACGCGTGTTGGTCGCCAGTTGCTGGAAGGTGTACTGGTAATGCGCCGGTTTGCTGGACTTGCAAAAGCCCACCTGGTCGGGCACCACTACCCGGTAGCCGGCATCGGCCAATACCTTGATGGTCGACTCCCAGGTGGCGCCGCAAAAGTTCTTCCCATGTAGCAGGACTGCCGTATGTCCGTTCGGCGTGGCCGGTTTCACGTCCATGTAGGCCATGTGCAGCTTGGCTTTTTGCGAGGTGAACGCGAATTTCTGCACCGGCGCCGGGTAGCTGAAGCCTTCGAGTTCGGGGCCGTAGCTTGCATCTTCGGCGGCGTGCGCGCCGGGCAGCGATATGAAAAGGGCGGTCGCGCACAACAGGCGCGACAGACTGGAACGAGCAGGCATCGGAAGACTTCCTTGGCGAGTGGCGGAGTGCCGAGTGTAGCAGCCCGTCGTCGCGCTGCCCCCGTATGACTTAAGGAGATTCGCCCGCAAACGACTGGCGCTCGCGCAGCGTTTCCAGTTCGCGCGCCAGGTTGTCGCGGGCGCGCTCGTTGTACAGGTCGGCGAAGTACGCATCCGGATACAGTGTGCCGGCGACAGCCTGCGCGTGGAAATGCGCCAGGATGCGCTCGCGGCCGGCCAGGTAATCGGCCTCCTCGACGTGCTGGTACTCGGCCCGCACCGCGCGCGCATAGCCATCGTACACATCGGCCGCCTGGCCCAGGATGGCCAGGTCCACGCCCTGCATCACGTCTTGCAGCGCATGGCGCGACGCCACCGGCGCCAGGTGCTCGGTGGCGCGGATCAGGCTCGCCACTTCAAGCGCTACCGCATCGCCGTCCAGGCCTGAGGCGAGCCACAGCTGTGCGCTCTGTTCTTCGTTCGATCCGGCGCCGCTGCCGCCGCCATACACTGCGTCGTGGAACCAGAATGCCTTTTTCAGCACCGCCATCCGCGCCGCGCCGGCGCCGGCGTTGGCCGCCCACACCGTGATCTCGGTCAGCCCGTGCACCAGGTGATCGAGGTTGTGATACGGCCGCGCGCCGGAGCCGTACGCGCTCTCGCCGGTCAGGCGCGCGAACCAGGCTGCGGCGTTGGCGTCGTCGCTTGGCCACAGGCTGTCCCAGTCCTTGCGCAGCCAGTCCAGTATCCACGCCGCGTAGGCCGGCGCCGGCATGAACTGGCGCGTGGTCCAGTGCCAGCCGACCGGTCCCTGCAAGCCGCGCACAAAACTCGAACTGACCGACCCCAGGTCGCGCGGCGGCATCACGAACAGCGTTTTCGCGCCGTGCAGCACATCGACGTTGGCTTGCTGGATCAGGTTTTCGTAATCGAAGTCGGAGGTGTTGCGGATGCCGCGAATCAGGAAGTCGATGCCCAGCCGCTTGGCCGCGCGGGCCGTGTAGTCGCCGCGCACCAGCACCACGCTGACGTTGGTCCACCCTTGTGCGGCCACGCTGCGTTCGACGATGTCCTTGCGCGAGGCGACGTCGAATTGCGGCTTTTTGAAGGGATTTTCGGAGATCAGCACAACGACTTCGTCGGCCAGTTCGCGCGCTTCGCCGATCACCCACAGGTGGCCATTGGTGATCGGGTCGAGCGTGCCGGAGAATGCGATTTTTTTCAAGGTTCAGCTCCACAGGTCGGTGTATCGGTGATGCAGTTGCAAGGTCAGGGTGCGCACGTCGTCAAGCGTGCCGTCGTTGCCGACCACGTCGTCGGCATGCGCCAGGTAGTCGGCGCGCGCAAGCTGCATGGCGATGATGCTGGCCACCTGCGCGGCTGTCCAGTCGGGATTACGCAGGGCGATGCGCGCGGCGCGGTGCTGGTCCGTCGTATCGATCACCAGCACCCGCGCTGCGGGCAGGGCCTGGTCGGTCGCCAGCGCCGATTCCCACACCACGTAGGGCGCGCGCTGGAGCCGCGTCCAGGCGTCGGCCAGGGCCAGCACCGCCGGGCGCAGGAGGCGTTTGAGTTCCTCGTTGGCGGCCGCATCGAGCGCGAAGATGTTGCGCAGGCTGCCGCGCGCCAGGCTGCCGTCCGCCGCCATGGCCTGCGGGAAGGCGCGCGCAATTTGCATGGTGGCCGGGTGCGCCGGATCCTGGTGCACCGTGCGTGCCAGCGCATCGGCGTCGATGCAGGGCACGCCCAGCGCCTCGAAAGCGCGCGCGAAGGTCGACTTGCCGCTGCCGATCCCGCCGGTCAGCACCAATACCTTCGGGGAAGTTACGTTCATCGTGTACTCCGTTCGATTGTTTGGTCGTTCACCCAATATTACTAGACTAACGAAAGCGGCCGGCAAAAACAAGTATAATTTGGTTGCTAAACCAATTTAAGTGAAATCACGCATGTCGAGAAAGTCCAATTCGGAACAGCGCCGCGCGCAGATCGTACAAGCCCTGATGGATACGATGGCCGAACATGGCTACGAAAAGGCCACGATCTTGCTGATCGCGCGCCGCGCGCAGCTCGCTCCCGGCCTGCTGCACTACCATTTTCACAGCAAAGCCGAGATCTTGCTGGCGCTGGTGCAGGCGCTTGCCGGGGCGGCCCGGCAGCGCTACCTTGCGCTGGCGCACAAGGCCACCAATGCCGACGAACGCCTGGCCGCGTACGTCGAAGCGCGCCTGGGCCTCGGCGAAGGGGCGGATGCGGGTGCGGTGGCGGCGTGGGTGGTGATCGGCGCGGAAGCGGTGCGCCAGAGCGAGGTGCGGGCGGCCTACCAGCACGCGGTCGATACCGAAATGGCGCTGCTGCGCGAACTGCTCTCGGCCAGCCTGGCCGCGCAGCGCAAAAGCACGGCCAACGTGGAGGCGCTGGCAGCGGCCTTGCTGGCGCTGATGGAAGGGACCTTTCAACTGGCCAGCGCGGCGCCGGCCAGCATGCCGGTGGGGTATGCGGCGCCGCTGGCCACGCAGCTTGTGCGGCGCTTTATCGACGCCGAGCCGCCGGCCTAATCGTCGCTGGCGCTCACGCGCCAGGCGCTTCCGGCCTCTGGCGGCAGCGCCACCGCGCCACCATCGCCCCTGGCGAAACCGCATTGCGCCATGCCGCCGGGATGGCCGTACGCCCATGCCGTCCATCCGGCGCCGCCGATCAGCCAGGCCAGCGCGCCGTCGTCACGCCGCAGCCGCTGCGCGCGCACCGGGCCGGCGTCGATGCGCACCCACAGTTCGCGGTAACTGCCGTCGATGCCAATTTCTTCCACCCTGTCGGCGCCGTCGAAGCGCATCGTTCCCGCATCGATCTCCGGGCCGAGCGGGGGAAAGGCAATCTCGGGATGCCATTCGCAGCGCGCGCCTTGCACCACGGTGACGCCGGCGAAGCCGCGCGAGTCGATGTGCCAGCGCGCCGACTGGAACCACAGCACCGGCGTGGTGGTGTCGCTGCTGCCGTCAGTGCGCCAGATGCCTTCGCGCCGCCACAGGCCCCGGTACGGGGCCGGCACCATCATGCGTGCGATCCGGCCAGCGGCAAGGCCAGGCGGAACGCTGCGCCTTCATTCGGCGCGCTCTCGACATCGAGCGTGCCGTCGTGCGACTCGGCCAGCTGGCGCGCGATGTACAGGCCCAGTCCCAGGCCCTCGCGCACATCTTTGGTGCCGGCCCGTTCGAATGGCGCGAAGATGCGCAGCTGGTCTTCCGGCGCGATCCCCACGCCCTGGTCGCGCACCACGATCCAGGCATGCGCGCCGCGTACTTCCAGGCTGATTTTCACCGGCTTGCTGCCGCCGTAGCGCAGCGCGTTGGTGAGCAGGTTGATGATGATCTGTTCGACCCGGAATTCGTCCCACACGCCGGCCACCGGTTCGGGCGCGTGCAGCTCGATGGTGCCGCCGGCGGCCTCGGTGCGCTGCGCCAGGTCGCTGACGATCCGCGAAAGCAGCGCCGAGAGCTCGGTTTCGGCCGGGCGGATCGACAGCTTGCCGCTGCGGATGCGCGAGACGTCCACCATGTCGTTGATCAGGCGGATCATGCTCTGGATCTGGCGTCCGTCGCGCGCCACCATCTTGCGCATGTTCTCTTCGCTGAAGGCGGCCATGTTGCCCTTATCGAGCTGCATGCCGCGCAATTGCGTCTCCAAAAACAGGGTGTTGAGCGGCGTGCGCAGTTCGTGCGCGACCATCGACATGAAGTCGTCGCGCATCTTCACCGCGCGTTCCAGTTCGACCTGGGTGGCGCGCAGCTCGCGCCGGCTCTCTTCCAGTTCGGCCACCTGGCGCTTGACCTCATTGCGCTGCTGGCACAGGGCCACGAACACGTTGACCTTGCTCTTGACGGCCGCGATGTCGAGCGGCTTGTAGAGAAAGTCGACGGCGCCCGTTTCATATCCCTTGAAGGCGTAATTGAGTTCGCGCCCGGCCGCGCTGACGAACACGATCGGCACGTTGCGCGTGCGTTCGGTGCCGCGCATCAGTTCCGCCAGTTCGATGCCGTCCATCCCCGGCATCATGACGTCGAGGATGGCCAGCGCGAAGTCGTGTTCGAGCAGCAGCGACAGCGCCGCCTCGCCCGAATTGGCCTGGTAGATGATGCGGTCGTCCTGTTCGATGATCTTGCTCAGCGCGAGCAGGTTCTCGGGCAGGTCGTCGACGATCAGGAGCTTGATTTTTTGTTGGTAGCTCTTCATTGGTTCTCCATCATCGCGGTCATCAGCGCGCCGATCGCGGGTACGGGCAGTACGGCGTCGGGGGCGCGCAGCCGGATCGCGGCCAGCGGCATGGTGGCGATCTCGGCGTCTTTAGGGTCCTGCACCACGGTCAGGCCGCCGCAGGCGCCAATACGCGCCATGCCGGCGGCGCCGTCGGCGCTGGCGCCGGTGAGCAAAATGCCGGCCAGGCGCTTGCCCCAGGCGTCGGCGGCCGACTCCATCAGGATGTCGATCGCAGGGCGCGAGAAATGTACCGGGTCTTCCTGGCTCAGCGAAAAACTGAAGTCGCGCTCGACCGACAGGTGGTAGCCGGGCGGGGCGAAATAGACGGTGCCCGGCGCCACGTTCATCTTGTCGTCGGCCTGGCGCACCGGCATCGCCAGGCGCTGCTGGAAGACTTCGGCCAGGCGGCTGTCGCGGTCGTCCGGCAGGTGCAGCACCACCGTCACCGAAAAGGCGAAGTTCTTCGGCAGCGCCGGCAAAATGCGCAGCAGGGCGTCGATGCCGCCGGCCGAGGCGCCGATCACCACCGCGTCGATGGTGCGCCCGGCCAGCAGATCCGCGTAGAAATTCGCATGGACGGCGCTCATGGCGCCACCTTGCGGAACACCCGCTCGGCCTTGACCAGCGGTTCGAACGCGTCCGCGTGCGACGAGAAATCGAGGCTTTCCTTGCTGCCCAGGCCCAGAAAGCCGCGGTGGCACAGGGACTCGTGGAACAGGCCCAGGGCGCGGTCCTGCAGCTTGCGGTTAAAGTAAATCATCACGTTGCGGCAGCTGATCAAATGGGTTTCGGAGAACACGCTGTCGGTCGCCAGGCTATGGTCGGCGAAGATGACGTTTTCCACCAGGCCGCGGTCGAACAGGGCGCCGTCGTAGGCGGCCGTGTAGTAATCGGAAAACGCCGCGCGCCCGCCGCCCATCTGGTAACTGGCGGTGTAGGCGCGCATGCGGTCAAGCGCGAACACGCCCTTGCGCGCCCGTTCGAGGGAATGCGGGTTGATGTCGGTGGCGTAGATGATGGAGCGCTCCAGCAGTCCTTCTTCCTTGAGCAAGATCGCCATCGAATAGATTTCTTCGCCGGTGCTGCAACCGGCGATCCAGATCTTCAGCGACGGATAGGTGCGCAGGTGCGGCACCACATGCTCGCGCAGGGCCTGGAAGTACGACGGATCGCGGAACATCTCGCTGGTCGGAATGGTCAGGTACTGCAACAGCTGCATGAAGGCGTCCGGGTCGTGCAGCACGCGCGACTGCAGTTCCGAGATGCTGGCGCAGTCCATCTGGTGCAGCGCATGATGCACGCGGCGCTTTTGCGAGGCGCCCGAGTAGTCGCGGAAGTCGTAGCTGTACTTCAGATAAATCGCTTCCATCAGCAGGCGCAGCTCGATGGTGATGCTGTCCGGTGCATTCATCAGAGTCGCTCCATGCTCGGCAGCCAGACCCGCAGCAGCGAGTACAGGCGGTCAAGGTCGATCGGCTTGGCCAGGTAGTCGGAGGCGCCGGCCTTCATGCACTGTTCCTGGTCGTCCTTCATGGCCTTGGCGGTGATGGCGATCACCGGCAGCTTGGCAAAGCGCGGGTCGGCGCGCAGGCGGCGCGTCGCTTCCAGGCCGTCCATGCCCGGCATCATCACGTCCATCAGCACCAGGTCGATGTCGGCAATCTGGTCGAGCCGTTCGAGCGCTTCGAAGCCGTTGCGGCCGACTTCGACGATGATGCCTTTCTGTTCCAGCGCGCTGGTGAGCGAGAAGATGTTGCGCACGTCGTCGTCGACCAGCAGGATGCGGCGGCCGTCGAACACGCGGTCGCGGCTGCGCACGGTTTTCAGCATGCTCTGGCGCTCGACCGACATTTGCGATTCGACCTTGTGCAGGAACAGCGTGACTTCGTCGAGCAGGCGCTCGGGCGAACGCGCACCCTTGATGATGATCGAGCGCGAATATTTAAGGAGTTCGGCTTCTTCGGCGCGCGTCAGGTTGCGCCCCGTGTAGACGATCACCGGCGGGAAGGAGACGATTTCCTCGGCCGCCATCTTGCGCAGCAGGTCATGGCCCTGCATGTCGGGCAGCTTCAGGTCGATGATCATGCAGTCGTAGACCGACGCGCGCAGCAGCGCCAGCGCTTCTTCGCCGGTGGCCACGGCGGTGATCTCGACATCGGCGTCGTCGATCAGGTGCACCACGCTTTCGCGCTGGCGCTCGTCGTCCTCGACCAGCAGCACGCGCTTCATTTTCTGGGTAAATTTGCCTTCCAGCGTCTGGAACACTTGTTTCAGGCGGTCGCGCGTGGCCGGCTTGATCACATAGCCGATCGCGCCCAGCTGCATGGCCGCTTCGGCGCGGTCGTTGGCCGAGACGATGTGCACCGGGATGTGGCGCGCGCGCGGATTGTCCTTGAGCTTTTGCAGCACGTCCAGGCCGGAGCCGTCGGGCAGGCCCAGGTCGAGCAGGATGGCGTCGGGCAGGAATTCGTTGGCGGCCTGCAGGCCATCGGCGGCGCTGTGCGCGACCAGGCAGCGGTAGTGCATTTCGTGCGCCAGGTCGAACAGGATGCGTGCGAACGTGACGTCGTCTTCGATCACCAGCACGCTGCGCCCGGTCGCCACGGTGTGGCCGCGGTCATCGGCGAACACCGGCGCGCGCACGGCCGGCGCTTGCGCCGCCGCTGGCGAGAGCGAGGTGCGCGGCGCCGCTGGCGCCGTCGTGGCGAGCGTTTGCGGCAGGCCCGGGGTGCTGGCCGGCAGCGCGCCTGGTAACAGCAGGGTGAAGGTGCTGCCCTGGCCGGGCGAGCTGGCGATCACGATCGAGCCGCCCAGCAGGGCCGCCAGGTCGCGCGAGATCGACAGGCCCAGGCCCGTGCCGCCGTAGCGCCGGCTGGTAGTGCCGTCGGCCTGGCGGAAGGCTTCGAAGATGATCGCGTGCTGGTCGGCGGCGATGCCGATGCCCGAGTCGCGCACCACAAAGGCCAGCATGGCGTCGGGACGCGCTTCGATGGTCAGCGAAACCTCGCCGGCGTCGGTGAACTTGATCGCGTTCGACAGCAGGTTCCTGAGGATCTGCTGCAGGCGCTGGGCGTCGCTGTGCAGCGTGAGCGGCGCGCCGGCCGCAACCTGCGACGTGAACGTCAGCCGCTTCTGGCCGGCCAGCGGCGCAAACGTGTGGCGCATGGCGTCGGCCAGGTCGGTCAGGGCGATATCTTCCGGCGTCAGTTCGAGCTTGCCCGCTTCGACCTTGGAGATGTCGAGGATATCGTTGATCAGGTTGAGCAGGTCGTTGCCGGCCGCGTAAATGGTGTTGGCGAACTGGATCTGCTCCGGCTCCAGGTTGCCTTTGGCGTTTTCGGACAAGAGCTTGGACAGGATCAGGGAGCTGTTGAGCGGGGTGCGCAGTTCGTGCGACATATTCGCCAGGAACTCGGACTTGTATTTGCTGGCGCGCTGCAGGTCGAGCGCGCGCTCTTCGAGTTCGTGCTGGATCACGCCCAGGGCGCCGTTCTTTTCATCGAGCGCGTTGGCCTGTTCGGCCAGGCGGTCGTTGGTCTGTTCCAGTTCGGCCTTCTGGTTCTCGAGGATGGTCTGGGATTCTTCCAGCACGCGCGACTGCTCTTCGAGTTCCTCGTTGGCGGTGCGCAGTTCCTCCTGCTGCACCTGGAGTTCTTCGTTGAGCTGCTGGGTTTCGGCCAGCGCGTCGTGCAGGCGGCGGCGCGCCAGCGCCGCTTCGATGGCGCGGCCGATGTTCGGCGCGACCAGTTCCAGGAACTCCAGGTCGCGCTTGCGCGGCTCGTTGAGAAAGCCGAATTCGGCCACGCCGTTGGGCGCGCCGTCGTTATCGAGCGGGATCAGGACCAGGTGGCGCGGGCTGCCGCTGCCAATGCCGGAGGTCACCTTCAGGTAGTGGTCGGGCAGGTTGCCCATCACGATCGGGCGCTTGGACAGCAAGGTCTGGCCGACCAGGGTGTCGGCGCCGTTGTAGCGCACTTCGCGCTCGCGTTCTTCGCGGCTCATGCCGTACCCGGCGATGCGGCGCAGGCTGCCGTCTTCGTCGCGCGCGTACAGGGCGGCCACGGCCGCGCCGGTGTATTCCGACATGAAATCGAGCGTGGCGCGCCCGAGGCTCGGCAGGCTGTTGTGCCCGATGCTGCGTTCGGCCAGCTGGGTTTGCCCGCTGCGCTGCCAGGCCTGGCGTTCCAGCGCTTCGCCGTGGGTGCGGTGCTGGTCGATGGCGTCGCCGAACACCTCCGACAGGCGCATCAGCTCGCGCCGGCCGAAATAGGCAAGCAGGCCCGACAGAAGGAGGCTGACCAGCAGGTACAGGGCCACGCCCCAGCGGGTGACGCTCTGGGCGCTGTCGCTACGCTGCTTGAGCAGGCGCTGTTCGACCGCCAGGAACTCGTTGAAGGTGGTGCGGATTTCGTCGAAGGCGACCTTGCCGCGCCCGCTGCGCACCAGCGTAATGACGTCGCTGTTGGCGCGCCGCAGGGCGATCGCATTGTTGGCGTAGAGCTCCCACTGCTCCTGCATGGCCGCAATCTGGCGCAGGCGCGCGACCTGGGGCGGATTGTCCGACACCAGCTTGGTCAGCGCTTCCATGGTGGCGGCGGCTTTGCCTTTCGACAGCGTGTAAGGGGCGAGGAAGGCTTCGTCGTTGCTCAGCAAATAGCCGCGCAAGCCCGATTCCTGGTCGACCGACAGCTTGGCCGCTTCATTGGCGTGGCCGATGACTTTTTCGCTGTGTTCCACCATGCTCAGGACCGACAGGAGGTAAGAAATGACGGCGACAAAAATGAGCGCACTGCCGACGCCTATCGCCAGCGGCAACGCGACGTTGCGGGCGAGGATACGGCGAAAGCTGGTCTGGTCGATCGTTTTTGCGCTGGGCATGCTAGCTTCCACGGAAAAGGTGGAAGTTTATACGAAAAGAAATATTTGTCGCGCAAGATTCGGGATGGACCTTGTACAACTGTTAGTACTGCTGCAAGCCCGTGCGCGCAAAGTGAGCGGTGTTTGAGCGGTGTTGTTTCCGCAATTGAACGATCCTGTCGCTCAATTGCGGACAGGTAGCGGCGTGGCTACTGCTCCACCTCGATCATATTATCGCCCGGCTTGCGGTCGATCAGCTTGTTATCCGGATCGATTCCCGCCTTGTACGGTCGCGTGCCCACCACCATGGTCACGCTGACGGTATTGCGCTCGACCACGCGCCGTTCGCGCAGCAGTGGCTTGCCATCCTTGTCGTCGACGCCGAACTCGATCACGTCTTTCAACGGCGCTTCGGTCTCGTCGCCGAGCTTGCCGGCGCGCTGCTTGACGACGCTGGCGCGCACCAGCACCTCGTACCTGCCGTCCGCGCGCCTGGTCGCGCTGGCGCTGGTGGCGCGGTTTTCATACAGCACGATATGGTCGAACAAGTCGTCGATCAGGTAGGCATGCTCGGGCGGGGTGGCGCGGCGCAAGGCGTCGGTCAGCGCCAGCACGCTCGGATACGGCGCGCCGTGGAAGGCGTGGCTGGTGAGCAGCTCGTGCAGCACGGCGTTGACCTTCGCTTCGCCCAGCACATCCTGCAGCAGGTACATGGCCAGCGCGCCCTTGTGGTAATGGATGTAGCTCTGGTTTTCGTTCTGTGCCAGCGGCAACTCGTACTTGGTTTCGACCGCCCGCCCTATCAGGTATTTGTCGAGGTTGTAGCGCAGGAAGCGGCGCATGCGTTCCGGGCCGACGTGCTGCTTCATCACCATCAGGGCCGCGTACTCGGACAGGGTTTCGCTCAGCACCGTGGCGCCGCGCGTGTTCGACGGCACCAGCTGGTGTCCCCACCACTGGTGCGCCACTTCATGCGCGGCCACGTAGAAGGGGTAATCGATATCCTTGGGATGCTTGTCGTCGACCCGGGCGATGAAGCCGGCGCTCTCGGAAAACGGGATCGTGCCGGGAAACGACTGGGCGAACGCGGCGTAGCGCGGAAACTCGATCACGCGCAGCACCTTGTGCTGGTAGGGGCTGAAATGCTTCGCGTTGTATTCGAGCCCGGCCTTGACGCCGCGGATCATGCGCTCGACGTTGAAGTCGTGTCCGGGATGGTAAAACACGTCGATCGTCACATCCTGCCAGCGGTCGTGCCGGACTTCATAGCGGGCCGACTGGAAGGCGTAGAAGTTGAGGATCGGCTTGTCCATGCGGTAATGGAAGTAGCGCCGCCCGGCCGACATCCATTCCTTTTCCAGGGTGCCGGGAGCGATCGCGATCTGGTCCGGGCTGGTGCTGATGACGGCGTTGAAATCGATCCAGTCGGCATCCTGGCCCAGGTAGTTGTTCGCCAGGCCGACCGGATCGAGCGGCGAACGCAGCGGCGCGTGCGGCCCCAGGCCGTGGCGCTTGCGGTCGCGGTCGTTCTCGAGCTCGGCCGCTGCCTGGTAGCCGATGCGCGGCAGCTGGCTATTGTTGAAGAAGGTGCCGTTGGTGAGCACCGGGGTGTCCGATTCCAGGCCGAGGATGCCGCGCGCTTCGAACTCGACATCGAATTCGAGCGCCAGGCGCTGCCCCGGCAGCAACGGTGTGCTCAGCTGGTAGCCGTAAAAGCCGCGCTCGCGGTCGCTCACCAGCGGGGTGATTTTCTGGCCGAAGCGCACTTTCAGGCTGGACAGGCGGTCCTGGCTGAGGAATACCCGGTCGATCGGACCCGTGCCCTTGTTGTCGAGCTGGTAGACGCCGGTCACCGTCAGGCGCCGCTGTTCGGGCACGATCGCCACTTTCAGGTCGACCGCGCTGATGCGCGGCTGGGCCAGCGCCGCATATTTCTTGTAGCGCAGTTCGTACTGGGCGCGGCCCTGGTCTTTTTGCCAGGCGGTCTGGTAGTCGCCTTCGATGTGCAGGTTGTAGAAGAGGATCGCACCGCTGCCGAGGAACAGCGCCAGAGCGGCGCCGAAGGTGGCCAGCACCGGCAGGCTCAGGTTGCGGCGCGCCAGCTGGATCCGGCTGCCCAGTTCGGCGTTGAAGCCGCGCGGCCAGAACACCAGCGAGGCCACCAGCAGCATCAGCGCCGCGCCGCCCCAGTACAGCTCGAACCAGCGTTCGCGCACCAGGAAGTGGCCGTAGCCGTTCATGTCGGAATACATGAAGGAGGGCGAGGTGCCGTACAGCAGCATCGGATGGTCGAGGCCGAGCGAGCCGAAGGTGATCGTGGCGAAGTAGTACAAGATCATGGCGAAGTAGGCCAGGTACTTCTGGTTGATCAGCACCTGCAGCGCGATCGCCAGCACCGCCACCAGCACGTATTGCGGCAGCTGGATCAGGAACAGGCTTTGCAGGTACAGGCCGACGTCGATGGCGAAGTAGCCGCGGAACAGCTGGATCAGCATGCCGGAAATCATCACCAGCACCAGCATCAGCACTTGCAGGCCGACCAGGGCGAACAGCTTGGAGAGCATCGGCAGCCAGCTCGGCAGCGGCAGGGCGTCGAGCATCTGGCCGACCCGCGCTTCGCGTTCGCGCCAGACCAGCTCGCCCGCGTAAAAGGTGGTGACGACCAGCATGAACAGCGAAAACGCGGCGCTGATCAGTTCCAGCACCTGGTAGGTGACGGGATAGGTGTTGGTGCCGTACAGGGAGCCGAGGTTGATCGAGGCGCCGAACACGGCCAGCACGCCGGCCAGGGCGATCACGGCGAAATACACATCCTTGACCGATTCGCGAAAGTTGAGCCAGCTCGACTTGAGCAGCAACAGGGCCAGGCTGCGGCCCAGGAAGTCGGGCGCCTCCTGGGTTGCCGTGGCCACGCTGGACAGGCGCGGGGCGGCCTCGCCTTCCGCGCGCCCGGCCGGGCGGGCGTCGGCGCCGCCGATGAAGTGGAAGCGCCAGTAACCGAGCAGCAGCACCACCAGCGCGAAGCCGCACCACAGCGCGCGGTTGAGCAGGTACACGCCGTCGAAGGGAATCGCGCGACTGTTGCGCTCGGCGATGGTCCAGTATTCGGTGATGCGGATCAGGGCGGTGGTGCCGAAGGGGTCGATCAGCGCGGCCAGGGTTTTGTAGTCGAGGTCGCGCGCCAGCGAGGGCGCCACGATGTAGCCGATCATCATCACCACGCTGGCCACGTACACCGGCAGCATGCGCCGCGTCAGCGCGGCCAGCACGAAGAAGATGGCGCCGAAGATGAAGATGTTGGGGAGCGTCAGGAACAGGTAGGGCCGCAGGTACATCCAGGTCCCGGACGGCCCCAGCCGGTCGGCTTCGATGCCGGGAATGTAGGTCCCCAGCCAGGCGCCCAGCACGATGCTCGAAAACACCACCGCCAGGGTCAGCGCGGCCCCGAAAAAGCGCCCGAACACGTAATCGTGCTTGGCGATCGGCGCGCTGAAGAAGAAGTGGTGCATGTCGTACTCAAAATCCTGCTGCACCGAGCGGCCCATCATGGCGGCCATCACGATCACGCCCAGGCAGCCGAGGAAGGCGACGGTCAGCGAGATCGAGCGCGGGGCGTTGATGAACAGGCGCCCGCCGAAGGTGATCTGGGCTTCCTTGAAGACCCCGCCGGCGGCGGCCATCCACAGCAGCGCCAGCGCGAAAAACATGCCGAAGTAGACCCAGGTCGAGAGCAGCTTGAGCCGCTGGCGCGCTTCGAACAGTGCGATTGCCAACATGGACGCCACCTTCAACAGTTGCTGGCCGCGACGTGGCGTCCGGCGATGGTGGCGAAGTAGACATCGTCGAGGTCGCCGGCGGCCGGCTCGAAGCCCTCGCCCGGATCTTGCTCTGAATACACGTGAATCAGGGTGCGGCCGGTCAGCAGGCGGGTCGAGATCACCGCGTGTTCTTGCTGGAAATGGGCCAGTTCGTGCTTGGCGACGAAGCGCGCCCAGATCTTGCCATCGATATCGTCGATCAGCTTTTGCGGCTCGCCGCACAGCAGCACGTGGCCTTTGTTGATGATCGCCATATTGGCGCACAGGTCGGACACGTCGGAGACGATGTGGGTCGAGAGCAAGACGGTCTTGTCGTCGCCGATGTCGGAGAGCAGGTTGTGGAAACGCACCCGTTCCTGCGGGTCGAGGCCGGCGGTCGGTTCATCGACGATGATCAGTTGCGGGTCGCCCAGCAGGGCCTGGGCGATGCCGAAGCGCTGGCGCATGCCGCCGGAAAAGGTGCCGAGGCGCTGGTTGCGCACTTCGAACAGATTGGTTTGCTGCAACAGGCCATCGACCACTTCCCGGCGCCGGGTGCGCTGCGACAGGCCCTTGAGGACGGCGAAATGGTCGAGCAGTTCGTAGGCCGTGACCTTGGGGTACAGCCCGAAGTCCTGGGGCAGGTAGCCGAGCAGGCGGCGGATATCGTCCTTGTCGTCGAGCACGTCGAGGTCGCCGAAGAAGACCGAGCCGGCGTCGCACTCCTGCAAGGTGGCGAGGGTACGCATCAGGGTCGACTTGCCCGCCCCGTTCGGGCCGAGCAGGCCGAACATCCCGCTGGGGATGGTGAGGGTAACTTTATCCAAGGCAACTACGCCATTGGCGTAGGTCTTGGATAAATTCCTGATGCGTAATTCCATGCCTGACTCCTGATACGGTCGCTGTGCGTACGTTCGGCGGGTAGCCGGGTGCACTTCTAGAGTTGCATTGTATAAAATTTGAGTGGACACGGGCCGCCTGTTGCGACGCGCGGCGTTTTGATGGGTTCAGATTGCACGATTGGGGGAGTGGGGTGAGTGCGGGCGTCTGCGCCGTCGCCCCCGCGCAGGCGGGGGCCCAAGCTCGCTCGTCTGCCCGCGACTGAACCGACAAGCTTGGGTTCCCGCCTGCGCGGGAACGACGGTGTTGAAGCTGGCGAAAAATACGCTTGACTTAACGCCAACAGGGTCTGTTCCCGGCTCTGCAACTTAACTCCGAAACAACACCTCCTCCCGGTTGAACCACCACCTGCACCATGCCAGCAGCGCCCCCGCAATCAGGGTGGTGGAGAGCAAAATCGCCGAAAACATGCGGTAATCCATGGTCCCCTTGACCAGTTCCTTCATGGCCAGCGACACATTGGTCAGCGGCACCATCGACCAGAACCAGTTCAGCTCCACCCCCGGCATCATGGCCACTACGATCGGTACGATCAACAGCATCATCAGCGGCGAAATCATGCCCGACGCTTCCTTGTAGCTCTTCGCGTAAATCGAAATCGACAGCAGGATCGAGGCAAAGATGGCCGCCGTCGGCACCAGCATCAGCGCCACCATCGCCAGGTCGCGCGCGCCGATCGCCCGCACCATCTGCGCCAGGCCGCCTTCGAGCGAGCCGCCGAACACGGCCAGCAGCAGTCCCATGCTGGCCACCATCAGCAGCGCCGACGTCAACCCCACCGTAAACAGCACCAGGAACTTGGCCAGCACCAGCGCCGTGCGCGAAATGGGCGCCAGCAGCAAGGTTTCCAGGGTGCCGCGCTCCTTCTCGCCGGCGCCGAGGTCGATAGCCGGGTACATCGCCGCCATCAGGCACACCATCAGCAGGATGTAGGGCAGAAAACCGCCCACCAGCGCGCCCATCCGCTCGCGCGTGCCGGCGGTGGACAGTTCTTCCAGCTCGATCGGATTGAGCGCAAAGCGCAGCTCGGCCCGGCTCATGTTCATGGCCGACAAGGCTTGCTCGCGCAGCGCCCCGTTGTGCGCCTCGATCACCGCCGCCACCCGTTTATGGGTCATGTCGAGCGCCACCGCGTTGTTGTAGTGCAAAGTGACGCGGGCCTGGCGGTGCGCCGCCATGGCCTCCTCGAAACCGGAGGGAACCACGATGGCGAAGGTGATGCGGTCGGTGTCGATGGCGGCCTTGATCGCGCCTTCATTGGCCAACGCCACCTCGCGCAAGCCTTTTTCGCGCTTGAAGCGCTCGCTCAGGCCCGGTGCATGCTCTTTGCCGAACACGGCGTAGGTCAGTTCCTTGTGCTGGGCTTTCTTGAAAATGGTCGACGACAGATAGGCCAGGCCGCCGAAAATCATCGGCATCGCGACGATCGGCAGCAGCAGGGTGAAGATGAAGGTCTTGCGGTCGCGCAGCAGTTCCAGTAATTCCTTGAAATACACGGTCCACATGGCTCAGCCTTCCTGGTTGACGATATGCACGAAGGCATCGTACAAATCGTGGCTGCCGCCCAGCTCGCGCAACTCGGCCACGCTGCCGTTGAAGGCGCTGCGGCCGTGGTTGATGATGCAGACCTTGTCGCACAGTTTTTCCACCTCGTGCAGGTGATGCGTGGAAAAGATCAGGGGAATGCGCAGCGCCTTGTAGCTGGCGATAAATTCGAGCAGCACACGCGCCGACATCACATCGAGCCCGGTGGTCGGTTCATCCAGGATCACCACCTGCGGCTCGTGCACCACGGTGCGGGCGATGGCGCATTTCTGCTTCATGCCGGTCGACAAATCATCGGCGCGCTTGTGGGCGTAGGCGTGCATGTCAAGTTGCTCGAACAAAGCGTCGCAGCGTTTTTTGAGGCGCTCCGGGGCCATGCCGTGCAGGCGCCCGAAATACTCGACATTTTCGCGCGCGCTCAAGCGTCCGTACAAACCGGTGCTGCCGGACAGGAAGCCGACGCGCTGGCGCGCCCGGATCGGATCGGCCACGATGTCGATATCGTCGATGAAGGCGCTGCCGGCGTCCGGGCGCAGGGCGGTCGAGAGGATGCGCAAGGTGGTGGTCTTGCCGGCCCCGTTCGGACCCAACAGGCCCAGCACTTCGCCGGGGGCGCAGGAAAAACTGACATCGCGCACCGCATGGAACCAGCCATCGCTCTCGCGCACGTCGCGCTGGCGCGCGCGCCGCTCCTTGTGTACCGTCGCGGCGAAGCGCTTGGCCAGGTGTTTCACCTCGATCATCGGGTTCCTTCTCTCAAAGCGTGAGGGTAGCAGCACAAATTGCCCGCCGCAAGCACGGCAGCCCGCCACAGCGGGTCGGAAATGTGGATAATGGGCCCATGGACAGTGCCATCAAAGAAAAAGTTCTTGCCGTCGCGAGCAGCGGGCGCAACGCGGCCGAGTGGACCGCGTACTTCCGCGTCACCCTCGGCCTGTACTACCTGGCCGGGCTGATGACGTCCGAAACCATCGATTTCAAGAAAGTCGACAGGGACTTCAACCAGTTCATTTACCATACCATCGGCAAGGGCCACACGATTACCAGCGTGCTGCAGTTCATGAGCGGGGCGAAAGTGGTGCCGGTGGTGTCCTCGAGCCGTTTTATCGCCGCCTTCGGCGCGCATTGCCCGGACGTGCCGTCCGACACCATCCCCTTTTTGTTGCAGCTGAACCTGGGCGTGGCGAAAAACATTTCCGGGATCGATCCCGGCGGGCCGCTGCTCGACTGGATCGAGGCCCAGGCGGCCCCGGTGGCGGGCCAGGGCGGCCCGGCAGCCGGCGACCCGGTGGGGCCGGACGTCCTATAATGGTGTTTTATCGCCACCGGGGCAGCGCATGTCAGCACAACGATCCATCCATCCACTCGACCAGCTGATCGTCAGCATGGACAAGGCCCTGCGCGTGATCGCGGGCGTGGCCTCGGCATCGCGACCGACCCCGGCGGCGCACGCGGACGACGGCCATCTCGATGATGCCGAACAGCGCCGCAGCGTTGGCCTGATGCGGGTCAACCACGTGGGCGAAGTGTGCGCGCAGGCGCTGTACAACTCGCAATCGCGCTTTGCCAAGAGCGAGGAGATGCGTGCGCAGTTCGCCGAAGCGGGGCGCGAGGAAGAAGATCACCTGGCGTGGACGGCCCAGCGGCTGGCCGAGCTCGGCTCGCGCCCGAGTTTGCTCAATCCCCTGTGGTATGCGGGCGCGTATGCGCTCGGCACGGTGGCGGCGCAACTGGGCGATGCGCGCAGTTTGGGATTCGTGGTCGAGACCGAGCGCCAGGTGGAGGCGCATCTGAACAGTCATCTCGACTTGCTGCCGGCGCAGGACGCCAAGTCGCGCGCGGTCGTGGACCAGATGCGGATCGACGAAATTGCGCACGGGGCGGCCGCGCAGGCGCTGGGCGCGGTGGCGGTGCCGCTGCCGGTACGCGGCGTGATGACGGCCATGGCAAAGGTGATGACGACGACCGCGTATTACGTTTAGTGTTCGCCCCACCTCCGTCGTCCCCGCGCAGGCGGGGACCCAAGTTCGTTCCGTTGCCACCGGCAGATCAGCAAACTTGGGTTCCCGCCTGCGCGGGAACGACGGCTAAACGGCTAAACGGCTAAACGGCTAAACGGCTCAGCCTTCCACAATCTCAAACGAATGCGTGATCTCGGCCATCTTGGCCAGCATGATCGACGCCGAGCAGTATTTGTCGTGCGACAGGCTCACCGCGCGTTCCACCGTCCCCGGCTTCAAATTCTTCCCGGTCACGGTGAAGTGAAAATGAATCTTGGTAAACACCTTGGGATCGGTCTCGGCGCGCTCGGCCTTGAGCGTCACGTCGCAGCCGCGCACATCTTCCCGGCCGCGCTTGAGAATAAGCACCACGTCATACGCCGTGCATCCACCGGTTCCCAGTAACACCATTTCCATCGGCCGCGGCGCCAGGTTGTGGCCGCCGCCTTCGGGTGCGCCATCCATGCTGACCATGTGGCCCGACCCCGTTTGCGCCCGAAAACTCATGCCCGACGGGCCGTTCCAGCTGACTGTGACTTCCATTTCATTCTCCGATGAGTGCGTTCCCGACCTATTGTAATGGAGCCGCGCCAGCCTTGCCCGCCAGCCCTACACCGACAGCACGTAGCGCTCGCTCTTCATGCGCCAGCTGGCGAACGCCACCGCGCCCAGCGCCGGCAGCATCGAACTCAAAAAGGTCAGCAAAAACGGCAGCACGCCCAGTTCCTGCCCCTTGGCCAGTTCGCGCAGCAGGGTCTGGTTCGACAGCATCGGCACCACATACATCCACATCGCCGTTTTCAATTCCAGCATCGACACCGCCAGGCCGGGCAGCATGGGGATCAGGGTCACCAGGCTGAGGATGCTCTGGGCTTCCTTGAACGAGCGCGCATTCATCGCCAGCGCAATATGCAGGCCGGCGGCCAGCAGCGACAACGGCAGGGTGGCCACGCACACCCACGCCAGCTGGGCCGAGGTGACGCGCCAGCTCATGCCGATTTCTTCCAGCGGCAGCCAGGACAGCACCGCGTGCGCCAGCGCCAGTTCCAGGGTGATGCCGATCACCGCCAGCGAACCGGCCGCCAGCCACTTGCCGGTGATCAGCGACCAGGGACTGGCCGGTTGCGCCATCAGCACTTCCAGCGAGCGCCGCTCGCGTTCGCCGGCGGTGCTGTCGACCGCCGCCGACAAACCGCAAATGAACGCCGGGAAAAACAGGAAGCCGAGAATCGCGCCGATCAGCCCGGCCGAGCGCGCCGCCGTGCTGCCGGTGTCGTAGCGCTGCAGGCGAATCGGCGTCATGATGGCGGGCGAGACCCCGTGCGCCAGCAGGCGCGCGCTGCTGATGCTCGAACTGTAGTTTTGCAGCACTTCCTCGACATCGCGCTGGCGCTGGCTGTTGTCGCTGGCCGAGTCGTACCACAGCTCGATACTGGCCGGGCGCATGGCCTGGTAGTGTTCGCCGAACTCGGGATCGAGGCGCAGCAGCCCGACCACCTTGCGCGCGCGCAGCAGCGCGCCGATGGCGTCTTCATCCATCTCCCCGGCCTCTTGCACGGTGATGTTCTTTTGCTTGAGCTGCGCCATCAGGTTCGGTGCGCGCGCTGCGCCGATCACGGCCAGTTCCATGCCCTCGCGTTCGGACTGGGTGGCGCGCTTGATCTGTTGGTTCAGCATGTAGCCGAGCATCAGCGGGTACATCAATGTGAACAGGGCCAGCAGGCCTAGCGCGCGCTTGTCGCGCAGCGTTTCCTTGAATTCCTTCAGAAAAACGATGAGGAAAGCCGGCTTCATGTCGAGATTCCTTCTTCGCCGACCAGGCTGACGAAGGCGTCTTCCAGGTTGCTGATGCCGGTGCGGCGGCACAGCTCCTGGGGCGAGCCCTGGGCCACCGTATGGCCCTTGGCGATGACGATCACGTCGTCGCACAGGTGCGTGACTTCCTGCATCACGTGGGTCGCCATGATCACGCAGCAACCTTCACGGCGCAGGGCGGCCAGCGCGGTGCGCAGGGCGCGCGTGCTCATCACGTCCAGGCCGCGGCTCGGTTCGTCGAGCAGCAGGTGGCGCGGTTGATGCAGCAGGGTGCGCGCCAGCGCCACCTTGATGCGCTGGCCTTGCGAAAACCCCTTGCCGCGCCGCTCCAGGATGTCGTGCATGACCAGCAGGTCGGCCACTTCGTCGATGCGGCGCTGGAGCGCGGGCAGGGTCATGCCGTTCAGTTCGCCGAAATAGGCCAGGTATTCGCGCGTGCTCAGGCGCTCGTACAGGCCGAACTGGTCGGTGAGGAAGCCGATATCCTTGCGCACCGCCATCGGATCGACGGCCGGATCGATGCCGCCGATGCTGATGCTGCCCTGGTCGCGCTTGAGCAGGCCGACCAGCAGGCGCAGCAGGGTGGTCTTGCCGGCGCCGTTCGGTCCCAGCAGGGCCGTGATCTGGCCGTCGGCGGCGGCGAAGCTGACCCCGCCCAGCGCTTGCAAGGCGCCGAATTGTTTTTTTACATCGTCTACGACAATCATCGTGGCCTCGGTGCTTAAGGGTGCGGACCGGCGCTGCCGACCTGGAAATTGGCGGCCGGGA
This sequence comes from Massilia sp. CCM 8734, assembly GCF_011682155.1. Taxonomy (NCBI): domain Bacteria; kingdom Pseudomonadati; phylum Pseudomonadota; class Betaproteobacteria; order Burkholderiales; family Oxalobacteraceae; genus Massilia; species Massilia sp. CCM 8734. Next base: position 2,715 of record NZ_WHJI01000021.1, on the reverse strand, counting down.
TTTCCCGCAGGCAGGCGGCGGCGACCTGCCTGGAGGGGGCGTCGAGAAACTCGCGCAGCAGGCGCGGCGCGCAGCCGAGCGAGGAGATGCCGTGCCCGGCATTAGCCACCACCAGGTGCTGGGCCTTGGGAATATGGCGCGCGGCGGCCTCGGCGCGGCGCGGCGGCGTGACCGGGTCGAGCGCGCCCGACAGCAGCAAGGCCGGCGCCAGGATCGGGGTCGGCGTGCGCCATGGCACGGCCGGCAGCTTGAGCGACTTGCACTGCTCCATCAACTGGCCGACCCGGCCGCTGCCGAGGAAGGAATTGTTGGCGTCCTCGGCCAGCAATTGCGGGGTCATGCGCGGATAGTCTTCGGCGCAGATCACCGCCATGTGCAGTACCAGCGCGGTGCCGCCTTCGCCGGCCAGGTCGGCGCCGACATTGCGGCGCGCCACGAACGGCGCCCAGCGGCCCTGCCAGGCGCTGTGGATCAGGAACGGCAGGCGGCGACCGTCGAGCGCCGAATACAGCACGTTGTGCACGGTGTTCAGGAAGCGCTCCTTGGTCATGCTCATCTGCAAAGGCTCGGCGGTGCGCGGATTGGGCAGGTTCAGTTGCACCGGCGTGGCGCTGACCCTGGCCAGCAGGCTGTTGAACTCGCTGCGCAGGGCGGGATATGCCTGGTTGCAGCCGGGGTCGGCCGCGCACTGGCGGAACAGGGTGTCGAGCGCGGCCTGGCCGTCGCGTCCGCCGGCCGGGATGATCTGGTCGGGCGCGGCCACGCCGTCGAGCAACAGGCTGCGCACGGCGTCGGGAAAGGCGCGCGCATAGGCCTGGGCCAGGCGCGTGCCGTAGGAGGCGCCCCAGACGTTGATGGTCCGGTAGCCGAGCGCCAGGCGCACTTGTTCGATGTCGCGCGCCGCGTTCTCGGTGGTGTAGGCCGCCAGCGGCGCGCGCACGCCGGCCAGGCAGCGGCGTATGGCGGCGTTCTGCTCGTCGTCGCTGAGGTTGTCGGGCAAGTCTTCCTCGTCGCAGTCGAGCTTGCCGGACAGGCCGGTGCCGCGCTGGTCGATGAAGACGATGTCGCGGGTGGCGCGCGCGCGCCGGAAAATGGAATAGAGCACCGGCAGCACGTCGCTGCCGGCCTGGCCGGGACCGCCCGCCAGCACGAACACGGGGTCGGGCCGCGCCGATTCGCGGAAAGCCGGGGCCACGGTGATGTGCAGGGGCAGGGAGGCGCCGGTTTTTTGCTGGTAGTCGAGCGGCACGTTCAAGGTGCTGCAGCGCAAGCCTTCCTCGGCGCCGGGCAGGTGGCAGATGCGCGCCGGCGGGAGCGCGTCGGCCAGGCAGGGTGCCGCCAGCGTCGACAGCAGGGACATCAATGAAGCGGCAAGGCAGTATTTCAATATCACGAGGTCTCCCGACGATAAGCGCTCAGACATAGTAGGTTGACATTGTTTCAGTGGTCAAGAAAGTTTTTCCCCGTCAATTAAATACGCGACTGTGGTGCAGTCTAGGGCGGGCTGCTCGCAGGCAATTTGCGATTTATCTAGGGATGGCGCCGATGTCATTTCGGCATCACCGGAACGGCGCTTGAAGGGCTTGACCCGGCTGTGGGAAGTGCGCTATAGTAGCCGGCTTTCCGTTTGCTCAGGAAAAGACAATAAGGCAGAGTCCGCGGGTAGGTCGAGCGGAACCACCATTTGAGCGATTTAATAAGTTTTATATTTAGGAAGTCAACATGAAAACTTTTTCCGCTAAGGGCCATGAAGTCCAGCGCGATTGGTTCGTGGTTGACGCGACGGATCTGATCCTCGGACGTGTTGCCAGCGAAGTGGCACTCCGGTTGCGCGGCAAACACAAACCCGAATTCACTCCTCACGTCGACACGGGCGATTTCATCGTCGTGATCAACGCAGGCAAACTGCGCGTGACCGGTACCAAGGCAACCGAGAAGACGTACTACCGTCACTCGGGCTACCCAGGTGGTATCTACGAAACCAACTTCAAGAAAATGCAAGAGCGTTTTCCTGGTCGCGCGCTTGAAAAAGCGGTCAAGGGCATGCTGCCTAAAGGCCCGCTTGGCTACGCCATGATCAAGAAGCTCAAAGTGTACGCGGAAGGTTCCCACCCGCACGCTGCCCAGCAACCTACAGCACTCGTGCTGTTCAAGTAAGGAGCTGACATGATCGGTAACTACAATTACGGCACCGGCCGTCGCAAGAGTGCAGTCGCTCGCGTCTTCATCAAAGTTGGCACCGGCCAAATCATCGTTAACGGCAAACCTGCCGCTGACTACTTCTCGCGCGAAACGGGCCTGATGGTCATCCGTCAACCGCTGGAACTGACCGGCAATGTCGAGCGTTTCGACATCAAGGTCAACGTTCACGGTGGTGGCGAGTCCGGCCAAGCTGGCGCGGTTCGTCACGGCATCACCCGTGCACTGATCGACTACGACGCATCGTTGAAGGGCGACCTGGCACGTGCCGGTTTCGTTACCCGCGATGCACGTGAAGTCGAGCGTAAAAAAGTTGGTCTGCGCAAAGCACGTCGCGCAAAGCAATTCTCGAAGCGTTAATTCGCCTCTGGCGCGCACTTCGGTGCGCCCCCTTCAAAAAAGCCGCCAACTGCGAAGTTGGCGGCTTTTTTGTTTCTGCATCCCGACCGGGGGTGGTGGGGGGGCCGCGGGGGGGCCGCCCGGGGGGGGGGGGGGGGGGGGGGGGGGGGGGGGGGG
>NZ_WHJI01000219.1:0-367 GCF_011682155.1 Massilia sp. CCM 8734 | reverse complement strand
ATTGTCTTCCACTCTTTCGACAGAAACAAAAATATCTCCGTTTAATTCATTACCCACTGTATAATCAAAACTGATAATATCTGTAAGTGTATCGTGATTCAGATATTCAACATTGATTTTATGAAGATACTCATCATCACAAAATATATAATTTATCTCTCCTTCGTTTTTATTTTCAGAAACAATTACAGCACTCAACCAATTAGAAAAGGCTTCTTCGTTATCTAAATTAAATTCTGTTTCGTAATTAAAATTGATCATTTTGTATTAAAATATTCTTGAACCTTTTGGTTAAAATTTGAGCGCAAAGGTAGTGATTGTCTATTTAAAATCTCTACACTGTTTAAATAATCCAAAAGTGAACTTG
>NZ_WHJI01000218.1:0-369 GCF_011682155.1 Massilia sp. CCM 8734 | reverse complement strand
ATCATTCAGACCCAAATTATATTGACAATTGATGCTAAAAGTTACTGTTTTATCGTAAACCCATGTTGTAGTTCGAACACTATTAAGGTCATCAACTTGTATACAGCTTAAATCCGGGTTTAAACTGGCTTTCATTAAATTAAAGAAAAGTGTTTTTCCGTTATTTAAGTTCAAAGACCTAAGTTTATTAGCTCTGCAATCTATAGAGGTCAGTTTCACATTTAAACTAATGTCTATATCCACAATTTTATTATTCTCGCAGCCAAGGTCGTAAAGCACTAGATTTTTAGACAAGTCTAATGCAGTAAGCAGGTTTGATCCTGTTCTTAATCTTTCCAGTTTAGTATTGTTAGAAAGGTTTAATGATGG
>NZ_WHJI01000217.1:0-369 GCF_011682155.1 Massilia sp. CCM 8734 | reverse complement strand
TGCTGGTGCTCGGCACCCTGGCCGTGCTGACCGGGGCCGCGTGCGCCTTCCTGATCACGCGCTCGATCACCGTGCCGCTGAAGGCTGCCGTGGCGGTGGCCGGCACGGTCGCCAGCGGCGACCTGACCACACAATTTGGCGCCGCCTCGCGCGACGAAATCGGTGACCTGATGCGCGCCCTGCACGCCATGAACGATTCGCTCACGCGGGTGGTGTCGGAAGTGCAGAGCGGGACCAACGCAATCGCCATCGGCTCGACCGAAATCGCCGCCGGCAACCTGGACCTGTCGGCGCGCACCGAACAGCAAGCCAGTTCGCTCGAAGAAACCGCCGCCTCGATGGAAGAACTGACGTCCACCGTGCGCCAGA
>NZ_WHJI01000216.1:0-373 GCF_011682155.1 Massilia sp. CCM 8734 | reverse complement strand
TATTATACTAAAATCTTTCACTTAGTCAATTCAGCTAATACAACTTGAATAATAATTTTAGAAATACCCTTCTGGTACGAGAGTATAAACATTTAAATATTCTACTGCTTGCGAGGAAAAAAAGAATCAAATTCTTTTTTTCCTAAAGTATTATCCATTACTTTAAATTCAGGAATGCCTGCGAAAAAACCCACTTTAGTGCCGCATTTAATATAATAGTCCTTTCCTAAAAGAATGTCTAGTTCTACTGTTTCTTCCTTTTTATTATTCACCCAAATTAAATATTTCGCTGCCTTTTTAACTTTAATAGTAATCTTTAAATTGTTTCTAATCTTTACCACTGAATCACCGATATGCAACTCATAACCAATAA
>NZ_WHJI01000215.1:0-376 GCF_011682155.1 Massilia sp. CCM 8734 | reverse complement strand
TTCCAGACCGACCTTGGCTTTGAACTCCGCCGTGTGAACTGTCCGTTTCTTTCGTTCCGTCATTTTGCTGTTTTCCCTGTTCAGGATTACAGCTTAAACCACTGTCTCAAATCATGGATCCACTATAAGACCAGCTGGAACGGGTACAAGCTGCACATCGACACTGCCGATTGTGGCGTTCCCATCGCCGCCTTGCTGTGTTCCGCGTCGATGCATGACAGCCGCGCCGCCGTGCCGCTGTCGCACATCACGAAGCAACGGGTCACCAATTTGTACGATGTGATGGATGCTGCCTACTGCAGCAAAGAGTTGCACGACCACTGCCGCGAACTGGGACACGTCCCCCTGATCGACCATAATCCGCGTGGCGGCGAGA
>NZ_WHJI01000214.1:0-381 GCF_011682155.1 Massilia sp. CCM 8734 | reverse complement strand
TGTTGACCAGCCGGATCTCGATGTGGAAAAAGCAACCGAATTATACGACGCCAAAATTAAACTGACCAAGGAATTAATGGAAGCCAAAAACCATGATTATGGTGAGGCCTGGCGTGAAATGCGCGTGAGTTCGCTTACGGACCTGATCCTGCAAAAACTGCTTCGTGTTAAACAAATTGAAGACAATAAAGGCAAAACTCTAGTCTCTGAAGGTATTGATGCCAATTATCAGGACATGATCAATTACTCGGTTTTTGCGTTGATTTTAAACCCTATGAAATAAAAAATTCCAAAATGAAATTCCAAATTCCAATCTTGTTTTAAGAATGTAAAAGGAAATGGAATTTTAAATTAAACTATACTTATGAAAAACATTATTAC
>NZ_WHJI01000213.1:0-381 GCF_011682155.1 Massilia sp. CCM 8734 | reverse complement strand
TGATGATGATCGTTCTTCACTGGCCGTACTGGATTTCCACCTCGAACAAAGCCTGGCAAAGACCACCTTCAACCGGGCTCGCGCGGCACTCGACTGGGTGTCGGACATTTTCAGCAGGGTGGACCCAGGTGGACCCCAATTGTTGGGCTTTGAAGATGAGTGCGGTGAAGGGGGCACGACCGCCGAAAGCGACCTGGAGCGGATCTATCACTTTGTCGGCGATCCCCAGCGTTTTTCGTTGCCCACCGTCGTGGTGATCGATTACGCGATGCCGGACATGGATGGGCTGGAGTTTTGCGAGGCGGCCGCCGATCTGCCCTGTAAGAAAATCATGTTCACTGCGCGCGCCGACGCGAGCTTTGCCGTGGCGGCCTTTAATCG
>NZ_WHJI01000212.1:0-382 GCF_011682155.1 Massilia sp. CCM 8734 | reverse complement strand
AGCCTGACGATGACCTACTTTCACACTGGTTGCAGCACTATCATCGGCGTAAAATCGTTTCACGGTCCTGTTCGGGATGGGAAGGGGTGGTACCGATTTACTATGGTCATCAGGCATAACTTGTACAAGTAGATGCTCCCAACTGGGCAGCAGTACTTCGAATCCTGAGCACGTATTGTACGGCGTATTCTTATTAATTGGTAGCAATTTTTATGGCGGCAGCACAAAACCTGCGGACGAAAAAAAGCCCCACATTTCTGCGGGGCTTTCTTCTTATAACTAGCCTGACGATGACCTACTTTCACACTGGTTGCAGCACTATCATCGGCGTAAAATCGTTTCACGGTCCTGTTCGGGATGGGAAGGGGTGGTACCGATTTAC
>NZ_WHJI01000211.1:0-392 GCF_011682155.1 Massilia sp. CCM 8734 | reverse complement strand
AAAAGAATAAAGAGTAAGATAATCGAGAGATTAGAAAGAACCGATAGAGACTGATTCGAATAACAAAACGATCTGAGTGATCAGATCAACAATATACGATGAAGAGTTTGATCCTGGCTCAGGATGAACGCTAGCGGCAGGCTTAACACATGCAAGTCGAGGGGTATGGTTCTTCGGAACCAGAGACCGGCGCACGGGTGCGTAACGCGTATGCAATCTACCTTTTACAGAGGGATAGCCCAGAGAAATTTGGATTAATACCTCATAGTATAATGACTCGGCATCGGGATATTATTAAAGTCACAACGGTAAAAGATGAGCATGCGTCCCATTAGCTAGTTGGTAAGGTAACGGCTTACCAAGGCTACGATGGGTAGGGGTCCTGAGAGGGA
>NZ_WHJI01000210.1:0-393 GCF_011682155.1 Massilia sp. CCM 8734 | reverse complement strand
AGCTGCGGATCGTTGCGCACGTCCCGCGCCTCCAGGTTGAGCTTCACATAAGGTTGCCAGTCGAGCCGGCGTCGAAGGCGGCGCATCAGCATGCGGTAGAACGTGGGCCGGGACAGATCTTGTTTGAAAGGGGTGACAAGAACGATGTTTGTGCTTACGCCCTGCGCAGGCACGACAAAATCGTCGCGTACCTCATCGAAATACCAGTGGAAACGGACCCACACTTCGGAATCAAGTTGGCCGCGCCATTCGCTGAAGCCGGCGAGCTTGGCGGGCACGATGCGCCGGATCTCGCGCAGCAAGGTGTCGTCGGCCTGTATGAGCGTGGCAAGGTGCGCGACCGCGCGCAGCTGGGCCGTGGTCATTCTCACTTCGGGAAACGGGGTGCTACAA
>NZ_WHJI01000020.1:0-120848 GCF_011682155.1 Massilia sp. CCM 8734 | reverse complement strand
CGGAGCTGCTCTGGGGTAGAATTCATGTCGGGCAAGGTGTGTTCGTGCTGATAGGGTAGGTTTCTAGATAACTCCCATTCTATCAATCACTTACGGCATTCTTGCCCTTTTTTGTGCAAAATTCAGGCTAGCAGCCTGTCGGACTATGGGTACAAAAGAAACTCTTTGTTGTCATTGCCTTAAATTTAGGCACAATTTGCGTGTTTAAAGGCCCTGGATGCCTTCAGAATTTACTCCGCAGGGGTTCCATGGCCTCAAATCGCGTTTCAGTTTCCTAAGTCCGACAGGCTGCTAGAGCACGTCTCCACAGGCCTGCGGAGCGGAGACAAGTGATGATAGAGCGGATCGTTTCGTGCCCGGTCAGATTGCAACAATCCACCTTGGCCGCACCTTTGTGAGCGCGCATGCACTTGAACCGTAAGCGGTAGCTGAACGACGTTGTAGATCAGCCGTTAAATCTGTGCAGGTCCGAGCGTAGCGGATTGTCTGCGCAATGGTGTTTCCACAGTCGTGGGGTGAGCTGCTCGACTCTGGATGCGGGATGCTCGCTGATACGCTGGAGCACATCGACCAGATAGTCAGACGGATCGATATCGTGCAAGCGGCAGGTGACGACCAGGGACTGAATCACCAATCCACCGAACTTAGCAGCGCCTGAATTCAGCACGGTTTGTTTGCCATCGATTTATGCGGCTTCGGTCCATTCTTCCTTTGCTTCGTTTTCATCACACCTGGTTGGTGCGAGTAGGTTCGTCGGGCAATGAGGTCAAGTGCGTCATGTAACAGCATGGCGACCACCTCGCACAGCAGCAACGACGGCAGCAGCGGCTTGAGAATGGAATGAACGGCGGCGCGGTTAATTTTGCGGGTTGGCGATGGCGGCGACTTTCTTGATGCAGCCTGTGTCAGTAGCGCTTGCAGGTTATCGCACAGGATCTTTGCAGCGAAGTCCTGCATTGCTGCCAGTTGCGACAGGCCCGAGACGTGCTCCAGATTGAGCCGGTGTTTGAGCCGCTTGAAGGCCTCTTCGATACGCCAACGCTGGTGGTAAGAAATTAAGCAAAAATAAGTTGAACAATTGCAAGTCAAGAGACTACGTGCGTATTCCACGGAAAGTGGCCACCCGTTCCACGGCAAACTGGCCACCCGTTCCACGGCAAACTGGCCACCTAGTCCACGCCAAACTAGGCCACCCATTCCATGCCATGGCGGACACAGTCGGAGCGTAGCGACGCGAGGGTGTGAGTTTTTACTATGACTGGCCGGTCCCAGTCAATCAATTTCGTGTGGCTTGGTGAGTACGCCGGAGTGGACGTTGGCTTGCAAGTGGCGTCAAACCCGACCACTCCAAGGCGCCGGATGCGAGATCGAATCCACTTGCTGCCGAAACGGTCGAGGGTGGTGTTGGCCACCGTCGGATAGTCGATGGCCAAGCTAGCGTCGCATTAATGCTAACGATCTAAATCGTTTATACTATTATTATCGCAAGCCCAGGCGATGGCTGCGTATTGGTGCGTGAGGAATTTCTGCAGTGCCGGAATCGGCGTTGACGGTGTGGGTGGCATCAAACCTAGACTTGTCCACGGCGGCGGGCGTGGTCCCTACTCAGACCATGAACGCTCGCCGCGGTGGGCAAGTCGGGGCCGATAGTCGCGCCCCGTTGTGTAGCCAGATCAGTCTGGTTTGTCGTTCTTGCGCAGTGACTCACCGGACAGGTTGATCGAATGCGCCTGGTGCACCAGCCGGTCGAGGATGGCGTCGGCCAGCGTCGGATCGCCGATCGACTCATGCCACAGCTTTTGGGGAAGCTGGCTGGTGATCACCGTGGAGCCCGACTGGTGACGATCCTCAAAGATCTCCAGCAAGTCGCGCCGGCCTTCGTCGGTAAGCTTGGGCAGCGCCCATTCGTCGATGACCAGCACCGCCGTCTTGGCCAGCTTTGCCAGCGTCTTGCTGTAGCTGCCGTCGCCGCGTCCAAGGGCCAGGTCGGCGAGCAGGCGCGGCAAACGCACATACAGGGCGCTGTGTCCCTGGCGGCAAGCCTGGTTGGCCAGCGCACAGGCCAGGAAGGTCTTGCCGACCCCGGTCGGGCCGCACAGCAAGACGTTCTGGTGGTCGGCGACCCAGCGGCCAGTCATCAGGCGCGCGAACAGGGTCCGGTCTAGTCCGCGCGGATGACGAAAGTCGATGTCCTCGAGCGTGGCCGCCTGGCGCAGCTTGGCGCGCTTCAAACGCGCGCCGTTCTGGCGTGATTCACGTTCGGCCAGTTCGGCGTCAACGAGCAGGCCAAGCCGTTCCTCGAACGTCAGTTGGCCGATCTCTGCGTGCTGGTCTTGCTGGGCCAGCGCCTTGGCCATGCCGGCCAGGCGCAACTGGTGGAGCTTGTCGTGGGTTGGATGATTCAACATGGTTTTTCTTCAATGGTAGTAGTTGGGGCCGCGCACATTGGCGTGCTCGAATGGCAGACTGGTTTGGGCTGGCGCGCTGACCGGCTTGCGGTCAAGTCCATGCTTTAGGATCGACAGCAAGCTCCGATAGGTCGGCGTGCCCACGGCGATGGCGCGGTCGCATGCCGCTTCGAGCCGGTCGTCGCCGAACTCCTTGCCCATCCGTAGGATGCCAAGGCAGGCGCGATAGCCCTGCTGGGGATGACGGCGCTGTCCCAGCACGCTGGTGACGACAGCGCAGGTGTGCGGCCCGATCCGCGCGGCCCAGTCACTGAGCCGCTGCGGACTCCAGCCCTTGACCTCATGATGTGCCGCAGTCATATGCGCGTCTATGGTCGTGTGGCGCCCCTTGAACGCACTGCGCACATGGCTGGCAACCCGGCTGCCGCGATGGAACAACTCGACCACCGACACGGTCAGCCGAACATCGACCTTCTCGCGCGCGAAGCGGTGCGGGACCGAGTAGTAGTGGCCGCCGACGTCCACGTGATAGTCGATACCCACGGTTGCCACTTTCCACTCGGCGAACTCGTAGCGCGTGGCCGGCAATGCCTGCATGGCGGGCTTGTCGAGCTCATCGAACACCGACTGCCGGCAGCCTGGCAGTTTCTTGTACGGGCGCGTGTTCAACGCGGCCAGCAAGGGCCGTATGCTGCGGTTCAGTTCATCAAGGCTGAAGAAGCGCTGGTTGCGCAACCGGGCCAGAATCCATCGCTGTGCCAGCAGTACCGCCGCTTCTGCTTTTGGCTTGTCGCGCGGCCGATATGGTCGCGCAGGGAGTACCACGGCGCTGTAGTGCGAGGCCAGATCGCGATAGGTTGGATTGAGTTCGGGATCGTAGTAACAGGGCCGCGTAACGCCGCTCTTGAGATTGTCAGGCACAAGGGCATGCGGCGCCGCATTCATGTGCTCGAAGGCCCGCACATGGCTACCGATCCAGTCCGGCAGGGACTGGCTCCATGTGGCCTCGCAGTAGGTGTAGCTCGATGCCCCCATGGCGGCGACGAAGATGGATGCCTCGCGTATTTCGCCGGTGTTGCGGTCGGTGACTGACACCGTGTTACCGGCGTAGTCGACGAACAGCTTGTCGCCCGGCGTGTGGGTCTGGCGCATCGTCACCGACAGCTTGCCGACCCAGCGCCGGTAGTGCTCGCAGAAGCCGCTGTACAGGTAGCCGTCCGGGTGACGCTCCTTGTACTCTTGCCACAGCAGGTCCAGCGTCACGCCTTTGCGGCCCAGCTCGCGGTGCACCAGCGGCCAGTCCGGCAAGGGCCGGACCACGCCCGATGGCACCGTCGGCGGATACAGCTTTGCCTCGAGTGCCGCATTGTCCCAGTCGGCCGGCACCGGATAGCGAACACCGGCAAGAGCAGCGCGGCGCATGATCTCGCCGACCGTGGTGCGCGACACGTCGACGATTCTGGCGATATCCCTGATGCTGCGTCCGTCGTCCTGGCTCAACCTCAGCATTTCAATAATATCTCGCATGGGTAACCTCCTATTTGCCATCTGTTCCTCAGCAAAAATTGCCGAGGATGGCACAGTTACCCCCGCGAGCTACGCTAGTTCATGTCCTTCCGGCTGGCCCACCAAGGTGGCCGGATTGGCGTGGAATCGGTGGCCGCCTTGCCGTGGAACGAGTGGCCGGATTGGCGTGGAATCGGTGGCCACTTTGGCGTGGAATTGGTGGCCACTTTGCCGTGGAATACGCAACTACGTCCCGAGGCTTTAACCGATAGTTCCATTCGCCATGAAAGTCGTCGCGCTCAATGACAAGTGTGGCGAGGTCCTCATCGGATACTTTGAGGCCTTTCTGGTAGCTGTTTTCATCGAGCGTCGCCTTGATGTGCAACCCTTCACGCGTCGTTGTCGCGCCGATCAAATTGACGACAACCTCACGACTGATTAGGGGGCGACCGCGCCAATTCGCGGTGATGTGGCAGAACATTCGATGCTCAATTTTGTTCCACTTGCCCGTTCCAGGTGGTAAGTGGGTAACTTGGATCGGAATCTTCAACTCATCCGCCAATTTCTGAAGCTCCAGGCGCCATAGGCGAACGCGGTAGCCATTGCTGCCACCACAATCGGCGGTGATTAGTAGGCGCTTTGCGCCGGGGTAGGCGGTAGCCCCCATTTCGCGCCACCAACGTCGAATACTCTCGACGGCGAATTCAGCGGTGTCATGATCGATGCCCACATTGACCCACCCGTTGTTGTTTGACAAATCGTAGACGCCATACGGAGCAACCTTGCCCAGCTCGGGATCAATGAAATCATAAACACGCACTTCCTCGGGCGTTCCCGCTGGTTGCCACTCTGCACCCGCATTCTTATAGTCGCCGATTAGTTCCTTCTTTTTGGTGTCGACTGAGATGACCGGATCGCCGCTTGACTGATGGCCTTGGTCAAGGCTATGATGCCACGACTGAGCCGCTTTTTCGAGGTGCGCTTATGCATTAGGCGAAGGGACTTAAAAGAACGTCGGTTTGATCTCCTGACACGCCACAATCGCCAACTAATTGCACGGCTTGGGAATATTGATCCCGAGTAAGTTGAGGAAAAAGAAATGCCAAACGTTCAGTAGTTTCTGGATCACCGCCGGCTTGTGCAGCGAGTGTGTAGGCATAGGCGCGCACCAGATCCACCGAGCCCAAAGATCCAGAATAATGACTAAACGCCATCACAGCGTATGCGTCGGCTGAGCCACTCTGAACCGCATAGACTCCGTAGCGCTCGGCATTTGCGAACATGCCTTCCAACGCCGCTGAACTTCCTCCGGTGCTTGATCGAATAATTTCGGCCAAAATAGGCGTATTTTTGATGTAAAGTAATCTCGCCTCATTAGAACCATTCTCGGCGCTAGCTATCAATACATCTAAAGGATTGCGAATAAACTCTGGAGGTAGACTTGCGCATTCCACCTTAGAGAACTTTCGTGGAGAAAAATTAGATATGTTGAGCAATGAGAGTTCACGGGAGCAGCCTCGCAGTCCGGCAAACAATATGGTTGCAGCAGCGCCACTTCCTGATTTAGCGCTCGCTAATAGGTAATCAACCCGGTGATTGGACTCACCTTTAAGAGATAAAATTTCTGGAGACCTCGCAGACACCTTCCCCAGCTTTGGAATTTTTACGCATGTTTCTCGAAAAACTCTCGATTCGTCATATTCCTGATGGGGCTTGAATGCGGAAGTTAAACGCGTTGAAGCAGCTGATACAGTTTCAACTTTAGGCGCTACCTCGCTACCTCTGTAAGCTAGGAGTGCAATGATAGTAAATATGACGATTGCGATGCTTATATTTTTCAATTTTCATTAATCCCATTACTTCCAATGATTGCTTGCTGCTTAATAAGGCGTTCAAAAATTGATTCCAGAGCTCGTTCGCTCCCCTCTTTTGGCCACCCAATCACGGCTTCGACAACTTTTCCATCTAGGAAGAAATAGAAAACTGGGGTATGCCACAGCCCGATTTCAGGCCAGTCGGTGCGCTTGTCTGCAAGAATCACAGGATATCCAGGATTACGTTGATTCCATTGAACAAGAGCGTCAAAACTCAATTCACCCCCTGGCGGAACTAAAAAAACACCATGCCTTTGAAATAACGCGGATAACTTTGAATTATTTTGCATTGCAGCGAAAAAGTCGAACGAAAAATGACACCGTGGGCTGCTCAATACAACCACTGTAAGACCAGAACGCCATGTAAAGGAGTCCGCTACTAACGAACGCGTCCGAACATCTATATACCATATCTTCGGCTTGGCGTTGACTTGCTCAACATCGATCACTTTCGGAATTTCTTCCTCCACCATCATGTTGTGTTTTTTAACAAACTCATTGGCTTTGACAAATTTTCGCTGTGTTATGTAAGTTGCATACATATCGTCATAATGCGTCTTCTTGGCCAAACCCTGGCTATGCAAAATAGCGAGACAGCGCTCCATTGTATCCGCATAGCGGTTTTCATGGGAGTAAAAAAACGCGAGCATGGCTGCACGAAAATGTAGTGAAAGGGCAACTACATTACTTGTATCAAGCGTGCTGAGATATGGCCTCACCTCCCTATCATACTGGCCCGCAATAGCGCTTCCTGGATCGCCAGAATAAGTTCTCCTTTTCAATATCTCATCAACATCCACTGTAAATCGGAGCAGCTCTTCCTCGGGAAAGAGTGTGTTCCCGCTACAAGGCTTTATTATTAGGACCGAGAAAAAAAACACGCAACGCAAAAAAAATATGCAAGGTCTGCTCCAAATTGTGCGATCAGTCGATTAGCAACTGCTCTTACAAATGAAACCAACCTGTGGCGCACACGTTCCCCGTGAAAAACACGACATGTTTAGATTATCCTGAGGGTATGGCAAAGGTTCTGGAGAAGGCAAAGGGTCTGGAGGCGGCAAAGTTACTCCTCCGCCCCCCCAACCACCGCCACCACCCCAACCGCCCGAACCGCCGCCCCCAATATCAGGTACACAGTTCGTCCCCGGCGAACCGCGTTTTTCTATTGGCGCTTTCTTCGCGCTCTGTAAGGCGAAATTGTCAATAGCGTCGTCTTTATTTATACCAACGCGAAAAGGATCGCTCGGACTGTCGTTACAATTAACAGTGTCTTCCGCTCCACTATTCTTGGCCATGGGAGCAGTATCCTGTGATCCGAACAGCGCCAAGACCGCTTCAATTTGAGGAAGGGACAATTCATTTTTAAGAACGGCATAGTTAAACCCACTCAGCCCCTTTTCGTTAAAGGTCGCGCTATCTAAAAATGTCTTGCGTGAAGCGAAGCTGAGGAGATTAATAGGGTTGTCTTTTGCAGGGGTCATTTTCATATATGAGGCCAATGTCGCTTTTGATTTCACAGGTGCGACCCGAACGGCCAATGCCCGTTGGGAAAAAATGTATTTATATTTTTCCTCAACGTCGGCAGCGCTCACTTGCAGCGTCGACGCATCAGCGAACTTTGCTTCGCCTAATGAAGTAGAAAGCAAAAAAATAGCAATGGCAACAGACTTCATTTTCATCAAAATATCTCCTTCGAGTTTCAATATTGGTTCATTTATCTTTCAGCCGAATCTATTCTATCTCTTAAAATAACAGAAATGTTGGTTTATTTATCAAAATGGCCATCGTTGTTTAATGACAACATTGCGACATTCCATGCGCATATGTGATGGTGCAACTACTCTAAAAGTGGTGTCGTACGAACACAGTCTGTAGGGAGCAAGTACACGTTAGCGACGTAGTTCCCCATTACTCTTCGGTAGGGGCGATTGTAAACACGGTAATGCAGCGGGAAATCCAAAAGAACGACGATTTGTCCCGCTCTTCGAAAGACGAGTAGCAGTTGCAGAGTGTGAATCTGGCGCGTGCCAGTATCAAAGCTGGCTCAAGCATGGTGCCAATGAGAACGTGCTATTCGAGTAGTGTCGCTACCTGTGCGCAGGCATGCTTACCGCTTCTGCACGGGATCTGGCAAGGCTGTTAGCGATTATCATGCAGCGAACTGCCGGGCAAAGAAGAACGTCTGGATGGCATCATCGGTATGCTGATTGGCAATCATCACTGCCGATGCAACCGCATTCGCAGCACCGCAGGCATCCCCTCCAGCTTGATCAAGCGCCGTACTCAGTCGCAAATTTGGCGCACCGCAAAGCCTTGCTCGATTGCGTATGCCCGCTGCGACTTTGACCCACACAGGTGCGCCCATGCTGGGCGATCGGCATAGGGGGCGGCCCGGATGGGCCGCTCCCCTGCCACACCACCCGGCATGCGGGTCCGCACCGGGCGGTTCGAGTAGTTGAGGTTAAGACAGGCGAGGCACTCCCAGTCGGTCGAAATAGCCTATAGTCAGCACTGTTTTCAGCAGTCTATCACTATTGCGCCACCAGAGGCGGCTGTTGACCGCCACTTGTTTCGCCACCGACGGAGCAGCCCCTAGCTTTAGCAGTTCCCGATACATGGTTGTTCCGCGTTTCCAGTGTTTGAGCTGTATAGCCCGCAGTCTGTGACGCAGCCATTCATCTAGCAACCTGTCGGCCTTGAATCGCCGCGCCTGCCCCCAATCTTGGCTTTGCACAAAAAATAGGCAAATTGCGGCAATTTAGGATCGTTCTGGACGGTTTTGTGGCTAATTTTCCCTATCTATCCGAATTTTGGACGTAATACGGCCATGCGTTTCAAATTCCACGCCAGGCAGACCAAGCTCCATTCGCCGTTGACGTTCGCCAAACCGCGCAGTGAGAACTGACGAAACCCCATCACCGATTTGATGATGCCGAAGACGGGTTCGATGGTTTGCTTGCGCAACGCATACTGCGCGCGGCCGGCCTTCGTTTTGAGCCGGTGCGCCATGCTCTGCACGGCGGTAGTGTTTGGAGGCAACGGTGCCGGTTCGCTGTGGCGTTCACGCCAGTCGGGATGGTGCTGGTCGCGGGCGACGGCAATGAACGGTGTCAATTGAGCGGCCTCGCAGGCAAGGATGTTCTTCTCGCTGCAGTATCCGGTGTCGGCGAGCAGGCAGTTCGGCATACCCAAGACCTCGGACTGCGCCTTCACGAGCGCCAGCATCGGCGCGACTTGCTCCTTGTCGTTGGGCGCCTGCGTGACGTGCGTGGCCACGACCAGCAGCGTGGCGACATCAGCCGATGCTTGCGCGTTGTAGCACTGCTCGAAACCGCCGCCCGAGACCGGCATGATGCGCGATTGTTCGTCCGTCAAATTGATTTGGTCGCTCGCTCTCGGTCCCGGCTCGGGTGCTTTCGGTGGCTTGCCGCCGAGCTTTTTGCCAGCTTCTTTTTCCTTGGCGGCGCGGCGCGCCATCTTCTCTTCGTATTCTGCCTTCTCGCGTTGGAAGCGTTCCTCGGCCCTTGCCGCGATCTTGCGCGTGGCGTCGGCCATGACGCTGAGACGGTCTTCGCGCCGCTTGATTTCCTCGGGCAAGTTGGCGCCGTCTGGAACGTCGGCCTGATCGGCCTGTTCGGCCAGCGCCAGTAGTTCCTGCACTTCCGCCTTGAGTTGCACTTCAAGTTTTTCAATATGACCGTGCGACAGGGCGCTATGACGGGAGGCGTTGGCATGAATCTTGGTGCCGTCGAGGCTTATCGTGCCCAACTTAAGCAGATGCATTTCCTTGGCCAATTCGAGCACCTGCATAAACACGTCCACGACCTCTGCAAGGAAGCGCCGCCGGAACGTGGCCAGGGTGTCATGATCGGGATGGCTGCCCGCCGCAATGAAACGAAACGCGACGGAGTCGTACGTCGCGCGTTCGAGTCGGCGGCTCGAGAAGATGCCGCTGGCGTAGCCGTACACCAGAATCCCAAGGAGCATGGACGGGTGATACGCCTTCGACCCGCGTCCCGCATATCGACGCGTCAGATTCGATAGATCCAATTGGTCGATGACCTCGACGATGAACCGTGCGAGATGATCTTCGTTGAGCCAATCTTCCAGCGACGGTGGCATCAGATAGGCGGTCTTGCGGTCGACGAGGATGAATCCGGACATGATGGGCGTGCGAAATTGCGAAGACAATATTTTCTCATGCGCAGGTTGAATTAGCACAAGAAAAGGTCGTTGACTTCGGCCCGGGCAAGCGGACGATGTGACTTCGATTACGGCTCAAAGCCCGACAGGCTGCTAGGGTCCGCCAGACCTTGGGGGTCTGCGCCAGGTTGAAGTAGCCTTTCCATCCCAGCATATAGGCACGAAGTCGCTGCACCGTTTGGCCCATACTACGCCCACCGGAGCGGCCGGTCAGCTCACGAATCCGTTGTTTAAACGTTTCCAGCGGCTTCTTGGCCACCTTGCGTTTGACTTCGCCCCCACGCGCCACCCACAGACTGTAACCGAGGAACTTGCGACCGAAGACGCTGGCTACGGCGCTCTTGCTTTCGTTGACCACGAGGTGCAACTTGGCATAGCAGCGCCGTAGCAGCGCCATCACCCGTTCTCCCGCCCGCACACTACGAACATAGACGTTCGCATCGTCGGCGTATCTCGCAAAGCGATGGCCGCGCCGTTCCAATTCCTTGTCCACTTCATCGAGCATCACGTTGGCAAGCAACGGACTCAAAGGTCCGCCTTGCGGCGTTCCCTCGTCCCGCGACTGCACCACGCCATCATCCATGATGCCGCTGTTCAGATACGCGCGGACCAGCCAGATCATTCCGACATCGTCGATGCGTTTCCGTAGGCGATCAATCAGGATGTCGTGGTTGACCCGGTCAAAGAACTTCGACAGGTCCACATCAACTACGACCCGCAGGCCAGACTGGACATACGCTTGCGCGGCTAGCACCGCGTCTTGCGCACGCCTGCCCGGACGGAAGCCGTAGCTGTGCTCGCTGAAAGTGGGGTCAAGTATCGGTTGCAACACTTGTAGCAGAGCCTGCTGGATCAGGCGATCCGTCACCGTCGGGATGCCCAGCTCGCGCTCGCCACCGTCGGGCTTCGGGATCGTCACCCGACGTACCGGACTAGGCCGGTACGTCCCCGTCAGCAATTGCTCTCGAATGAACGGCCACGCGGTCGCCAGATGTTGTGAAGTCTGGTTGATATCCAGACCATCCACACCAGCCGCTCCCTTGTTGGCACGCACACGCTTGAACGCTCGCCGCAGGTTCTCTTTCGTCAGCGCCGCTTGCAGCAGCGCTGACCCCGTGTCTCCGGTTGCATGTCGCGGGCAGAACGCTTCGTCGCTGAAAGCATCAGGCATGGCTTCACCTTGCCCTGCGGCCTCCCGCCCCGCGTTAGCAAGCATCTGACGCTGTGTTTTCTGCATCGACATATCGGATTCACTTCTACTCGTTCGGTCCTTCGTTGGCGGGGTCGAGCCTTCCCGGCGCTACCACCAACTACTATGACCTCTGCTGAGACCCCGCTCCGGCCTTCACCGTCGCCCTTTCAGACATAAGGCGGGGCGTCCCCAGGTAAGGGCCGCACTCCTTCATCACACAACCGCCGCATCTACGCCGCCTCTCCTTGACCACAAGAGCTTCGCGGTTCATGGCCCGCTCGCCCTGATCGGCAGCGCCTTCTATGCGATTCTTGTCCATCGGCTCATGATTTACGCTCCACGCTTCCTTCCCACGGTCAGTTACCCTTCCGCAGTTGCGCTTCACTTCGCTCACTGTGGTCAGCTCGCGACGGGACTTGCACCCGCAGGAGTACGCCCATGCTGGGCGCACCACGAAAAAAAGCGCGTTGCCGAAGCAACGCGCCTTTCATCATGACTGAGGTCGAATCAGCTTAGAACTTGTAGCTGGTGTTGACGTAGACGGTACGGCCCATCGTGTCCGCGTAACGGGCATCGTAACCAATCTGGTGGCCCGACGACGTGCGCAGGGTCAGTGGTGGCTCTTTGTCCATCAGGTTCTTGATACCGCCACGAACTTCCCATTGCTTGCTGATCGCAAACTTGCCCTGGTAGTCGATAGTGCTGTACGACGGCACGTTCAGACGGACCGGAGCCAGCGACGGGGCTTGGGTCGCCACGTTGTACAGCGTGGTGGACTGGTCCTTGTAACCATTGCGGTAGCTGACCGTCAGCGCATTGGTCATGTTACCGGTTTCCAGGGTAGCCACGGCTTTAGCGATGTTACGGAAGGTAACTTGCGCGTTGATGCCGTATTTATCCAGGCTGTCGGTCCACTCGTTGTCGGTACCCGGCACGGTGTAGCTGGCCTTGAGCATGTGGGTGCCGTTGACGTTCAGGGTCATTTTGCCGAACGAATACTTCTCGCCGACGGTCAGGTCCCAGTCGATACCACGGTTGTGCGTACGGCCGATGTTGATCGGGGCGTTGATGTATGCCCAGCTCTTGATACCGGTGGCAGGATCGGCGAAGTCGGTGAACAGGTCGCGGAACTTGCCGGCATTGCCGAAGGCCTGGATTTCGCTGACCGACGATACCTGGTTGGTCATGCGCACATCCCACAGGTCGGCGCCGAAGGTCACGCTCGACGATGGCTCGAGGCGGAAACCGATGGTGTACTGCTTCGATTTCTCGGGCTTGAGCTTCTCGTTACCACCCAGGTACGAGTAGTACTGCAGCTTGCCGGTGCGGCACAGGCTGGCGTCAGCGGCGCTCAGCGCAGCAGGGCAGTCGTACGCGGCGGAAGTGTAGCCGTTCGACACCAGGGTGTTGGCGATGTCGTTCTGGTCGGCGACGCGGAAGCCCGTACCGTAGGAGCCGCGCAGCAGTACCGCAGTGGTCGGGGTGTAGCGCGCGCTGATCTTGTAGGTGCTCGCGTCCTGGGTCTCGCCCTTGGTACGGCCGGCGGCCTTGTCTTTCACGCCCGAGTAACGGTCGTAACGCACGGCCGTGGTCACTTCCAGGTCCTTGACGATCGGCAGGGCCAGTTCGCCGAACACACCGGTCGAATTACGCGTGTAGTCGAATTCGGCGCTTGGGCTGTAACCGTAGATGGTGCCGTTCTTGGCGGCGGCCGACACGCTCTGAACCTGGTTCAGTTTGCGGTATTCGGCGCCGATACCAATGCTGCTTTTGCCGCCTGGCAGGGAGAACAATTCGCGCGAACCGCGCGCGTCAATGCCACGCAGGTCCGAATACGCTTCACGTACCGCGCCGTGGAAGATCGAACCTCGGATCTGGTCGGCCGTTGGCGAGCCTGCCGAACCTGTTGGCAGGAACGGGTTGAAGGTCGGGCCGGCGATCAGGCTGCGGAATTCCTTGTTCAACAGGTAGCCGCCGGTGTAGCTCTCTTCCAGTTTGTACTTGGAGTACGTCACGCCCGCATTCATGTCCCAGCCGCCGAAGTTGGCGTCCAGGCCGGTCACGGCGTGGATCACGTCGGTGATGGTCTTGCTGTCACGGGTGCCGAATTCGCTGGCGCGGTAGGTCGCGGTAGCGCTCTTGACATCGTCTTGCTGAGCAGGATTGATGAACGGCTTGACGTACTGGTTGTACACTGGCGAGTTCAGCGGAACTGCGACGCTGACCGGGTTGGCGGCGATACGCGCGGTCAGGTCGAAGCGGCCCAGCGACAAGTCGGCGAAGGCGGTGACGCTGTCCGAGAACTTGATGCGACCCGAGGTATACAGGGTGTCGCGCTTCGATTCAGGCACGGTTTCGATGGTCGAGGCACTGTCCACGGCGCAGTAGTTGGCCGCAGGGGTGCTCGACAGGTACGGGAAGAAGCCTTGGGCGCACTGGCCGTTGACGGCGCGGTACGGGTTGAAGCCCATTGCCGAATTGGCCTTGCTGTTGAACGCCACGTTGACGTTGGCAGCGGTGCCCGAAGTCGAGGTACGGTCATAGATGTAGCTCTGGCCGTCGTGGCCCAGTGGAATGTACGACGTCTTGCTGAATTCGCGCTCGGTCGCCTTGACTTTTTTCTGCTCGTCGTGACGGTAGGTCATCAACAGGTTGTAGCGATTCGTTTCCAGATCGCCGAAGCCCCAGGTGATGCTGGCGTTGGCGTTCTTGCCGCCCGGGTTGGTCGGTACCGACACGCCCGCGTCCAGGGTCAGGCCCTGGAAGTTTTTCTTCAGGATGAAGTTGATGACGCCGGCGATGGCGTCGGCGCCGTACAGTGCCGAAGCACCGTCGGTCAGCACTTCGACGCGCTCAACCGCAGCCATGGGGATCGAGTTCAGATTGACCGCGCTGCCGCTGTCTTGCAGAGGCGCCATGCGGCGGCCGTTCAGCAGGACCAGGGTGTAGCTGCCGCCCAGATCGTGGATCGACGCGGTGGTGCGGCCGCCAGTGTTGGTGCCGGCTGCCACGGCTTCAATCGTGAAACCCTGCATCGCTGGCAGTTTCTGGATCAGGTCGGCTACCGTAGTGGCGCCCGAACGTGCGATGACTTCCTTGGAAACCACCTGCACCGGCAATGCGCCTTCTTTCACAATCCGCTTGATGCTCGAACCGGTGATTTCAACACGCTGGATAGGAGCATCCTGGGCCAGGGCTTGACCGGCGACGAAGCCAGCTAACAGGCCGAGGGCGAGGCGAACGGAACGTACGCCAATCTTCTCTTGAAACATCATTTTTAGAACTCCGTTTAGGATGAGGATAATGACACTACAGCAGCTTGCTTGTACGACAGCCTTTCGGACCGCAAACCGCGCTGGCACATTGCCCATTAGAAATCATCAGGGCAGGCCGCGCGCGGCACGGGCGTCGCATCATTTTTTCTGCAAGGGGCATTATCGGGTCAGCGCCAAAAAAATGGAGGGCAAAAAGAACCGAAATGCAACTTTTCCTGCGACTACAGCGAAAATTCTTCCTATACGTATATGCACCGAATGAAATATTGTGCATTGCCGCAAAATAAGAATAATGAATGAGTCTGTTTTGCAACAAAATTTCTCATAGAGACAATAATGGAGGCGTAGCAACACGTTGACATCGAAAATACCCGTGCTGGATGCCCCGATTCGCCCATGCGCCGATGCAGCCGGTAAAATAGCGCCCTGCCTTGCTTTCCCCACCCTGAACGACGACCAACTTACTATGCTGCGAATTAACGAACTCAAACTCCCGCTCGACCATGCCGAGGCCGATCTGCGCCAGGCCATCCTCGCGCGCCTGGGCATTGCCGGCGCCGACTTGCTCGGGTTTAGTGTGTTCAAGCGCAGCTACGACGCGCGCAAGCGCAGCGCCATCGTGCTGATCTATGCGATCGAGGCCGAGGTGCGCGACCAGGCCGGCGTGCTGGCCCGCCTCCAGCACGACGCCCACATCCTGCCCGCGCCCGACACCGGCTACACCTTCGTGGCCGGCGGCGAGCAGTTGCAGGGACACGACCGCAACGAGCGCCCGGTGGTCATCGGCACCGGGCCGTGCGGCCTGTTCGCGGCGCTGATCCTGGCCCAGATGGGCCTGCGCCCGCTGATCCTCGAACGCGGCAAGGTGGTGCGCGAGCGCACTGTCGACACCTTCGGCTTCTGGCGCAAGCGCGAGCTCAATCCGGAATCGAACGTGCAATACGGCGAAGGCGGGGCCGGTACCTTCTCCGACGGCAAGCTGTACAGCCAGATCAAGGACCCCAAGCATTACGGGCGCAAGGTGCTGACCGAGTTCGTCAAGGCCGGCGCGCCGGACGAAATCATGTACGTGAGCAAACCGCACATCGGCACTTTCCGCCTGGTCAAGATGGTCGAACAGATGCGCGAAAACATCATCGCGCTGGGCGGCGAATACCGCTTCGAGAGCAAGGTCGCCGATATCGAGGTCGAAGGCGAGGGAGACGCGCGCCAGATCCGCGGCGTGACCCTGGCCAGCGGCGAGCATATTCCCACGCGCCACGTGGTGCTGGCCATCGGCCACAGCGCGCGCGACACCTTCGAGATGCTCTACGAGCGCGGCGTGTATATTGAGGCGAAGCCGTTTTCGGTGGGCTTTCGGGTCGAGCACCCGCAGTCGCTGATCGACGCCTGCCGTTTCGGCCCGAACGCCGGCAACAAGATCCTCGGCGCGGCCGACTACAAGCTGGTGCACCACGCCGCCAACGGGCGCTCGGTGTACAGCTTCTGCATGTGCCCGGGCGGCACGGTGGTGGCGGCGGCCTCGGAGCCGGGGCGCGTGGTCACCAACGGCATGAGCCAATACTCGCGCAACGAGCGCAATGCCAACAGCGCCATCGTGGTGGGGATTACGCCGGCCGACTATCCGGGCCATCCGCTGGCCGGCATCGCCCTGCAGCGCCAGCTCGAAGAAGGCGCGTTCGCGCTCGGCGGCGGCACCTATGATGCGCCGGGACAGTTGATGGGCGACTTCGTCAAGGGGCGCGCGTCGACCGCCTTTGGCTCGGTGCTGCCCTCGTTCAAGCCGGCGGTGCATTTGACCGACCTGGCCACCGCCCTGCCCGACTACGCGATCGTCGCCATGCGCGAAGCCTTTCCGGCGTTCGACAAGCAGATTCGCGGCTACTACCAGGAAGACGCGGTGCTGACCGGCGTGGAAACGCGCACCTCGTCACCGATCCGCATTAAGCGGCGCGACGACAACTTGCAAAGCCTGAACACGCGCGGCCTGTTCCCGGCCGGCGAAGGCGCCGGCTACGCTGGCGGGATTTTGTCGGCGGCGGTGGACGGCATCAAGGTGGCGGAAGCGGTGGCGTTGTCGATGGCGCGATGAAAGTGACTTCCCGCAGGGGTGACTGGACGATCATTTCGTCACATGCGCTTGATCGACTGCAAGCCCGGACCGAGCGTTGGCACGTGCATAAATTGGAGTAAAATAGAAGTGGATTGACCGTGGAGGAAACATGAAGCCAGTGTTAAAGCGTTTCACGTCCGATGATGTGCGCCAGGCCAACAACAAGCTCATTGCCCGCAAAGACAAGGTACCAGACGGCCTCTCGCCGGCCGCCACAAAACTGCTGCGGCATTCGCGCTTCAGTCCGGAAGAGATCAACCACGCTTTCGCCGAAGCGCGCCGCGTCGTCAGCGGGACCTGATTGATGGCGGGACCAGTCCCTCCTGCGCCAAGTACGCCTTCAGTACCGGCGGCGCCCGCCGCTCCGCCAGCTGCCGGAGTGTCGCCTGCCGCTTCGTCCTATAACTGGATCTACAAGGAACTGGTCAACGACCCCAACGATGCCGTCGGAGCAATTGCCTATGTTCTGTACAAACGGGACAAAATCGCTTTTATTGAAGCCACCATTTCCGCCCACGGGCGCCTGCCCACACCGGATGAACTGAAAGTCTTCCATACGCAAACGTGCGAACTTACAAAAATCGCAACCTATCGTGCGCAGGCACAGCAGCTTGCGGAGGCGTTCCTCAACGCTGGAGTGGCCCAACGGATGCAGGAATTTGAAGACGAGGTACGCGAAAGCGTCCTCAACCAGAATATGTCGGCTGTGCTCGCTGAACTGAAAAGCAAAAAGAATCTTCTCGCTTGGCTTGGTGACATCGTTGGAAATCTAGGCGTCAACATTCTAACGATCATTGTCATCGGAGCCCTTTTTGGCGGCTACCAAGCGATGGCGAAGTTTAACGCTAACGTGGAAAAAATTGCTAACGTACCGGTGGTCACTGAAACGCCAGCTCCTAAGCTCACTCAGCCGCCTCCCTCGGGCGTCATCCAGCCTGAACCGGTCAAATGAGCCGGCATAGCCTTCGGAAAGATGCCTTGGCCACCAAGCAGATCTGAATCAACCCAAGAAATGAACCTGGTCACCAGGAATGCTAAGTAAGTGCGCATAAATTCTTGTGATTTCCAGCTTCCATAAGCGGCGCCTTGCTGTGTTGCCCACCGCTAGCAGTGCTCGCACTGCTAGCGGCGTGCGCCTTGCAAGGCATCCGCTTCTGTTCGCTATAAATCACAATAATCTCTGCACACTTACTTAGCGCACTCTGCGCGACCGCCGAACAACTTGTCAGAAATCCCTACAGCCAGCCCGACTTCCTGAACCGGTAATACAGGTAGAAACACACGCTGATCATCACGCACAGCGCCGCCAGGTAACCGAAATGCCATTTCAGCTCCGGCATGAATTCGAAGTTCATCCCCCACACGCCGGCGAACGCGGTAAACACCGCGAAGATCGCGGCCCATGCGGCCAGCCGTTTATTGACTTCGCCATCGTCGATCGCCACCATCGACAGATTGACCTGGATCGCCGTGCCGATGGTGTCGCGGATGGTGTCGAGCGAAGCGTTGATGCGCTGCAGGTGGTCGTGCACGTCGCGGAAGTATTCCTGGGTGTCGCGGCAGAACGGGGGCACGCGCCCGCCATGCAGCTTGCCGATGGCGTCGAGCAGCGGCGTGACCGCGTGGCGCAAGGTCAGCACCTTGCGTTTGAGTTCATACAGGCGCTCGATGTTGTCGCGCTGCGAGCCGCGGATAAAAATGCGGTCCTCGATCGTTTCGAGTTCCGATTCGAGCGCGTCCACCACCGGAAAGTAACGGTCGACCACCGCGTCCATCAGCGCGTACAGCACGAACGAGGACCCCTTGGCCAGCAGGTGCGGTTCGCGTTCGGCGCGCGCGCGCACGCCGAGAAAACCGCGCATGACGTTGTTGCGCACCGAGAGCACGTAATTTTCGCCGACGAACATGGCCACCTGGCCCACGCTCAGTTCATCGCCATCGGTTTCCACCGTCTGCACGACCACGAACAGCGAGTCGCCGTACTCCTCGATCTTGGGACGCTGGTGGCCGCGCAGCGCGTCTTCCACCGCCAGTTCGTGCAGGCCGAATTCGTGCTGCATGATGGCCAGTTCGTCCGGCTGGGCGTCCTTCAGGGCCACCCACACGAAGCAGTCGGGTTTTTGAATGTAGTCGCTGATGGCTTCGACGGAAATGTCGGACAGCTTTTTGCCTTCCTGGTAGGCGACGCAGTTGATCAGCATGATGGTTCCAACGATAAATTGGACAGAAGCTTACACCATGCGGCGGTTGCGCGGATACAGCGCCGAGGGATGCATTTTCAGCCGCCATTAGCCGGCGAACCGTCCCCCCCCGCGCAGGCGGGGGTCCAAGTTCGCAGCACATCCCGCGACTGAGCCTTCAACTTGGGCCCCCGCCTGCGCGGGGGCGACGCTGCTGCGGTGATATCAGCGCCCCCTGCCCTACTCGTCCTTGGCGCCGTCGATCCCCAGTTCGGCGATCTTGCGCGTGATGGTGTTGCGCCCGATCCCGAGGCGCACCGCGGCATCGTTCTTGCGCCCGTGGGTGTGCTTGAGCGCCGTCTTGATCAGGGCCGACTCGAACTGCCGTCCCAGCACATCCATCACTTCCGACTGCCCGGCGGCCAGCATGCCGGCCGCCTGCAGCTCCAGCAAACCGATCCAGCCGCCCGCCGCGTCCAGCGCCGCCATGCCGGCGCCGCCGCCCACCATGCCGGCCTGGCCGCTGGCCTGCAGCGCAGCGCTCTCGCCCGGCGCCAGCGGCAGCGCCGCGTCGGCCGCGCCCTCCTGCGTCAGTTCGAACGGCATGTCTTTGACTTCCACCGTCTGGCCGGGCGCCATCACGGTGATCCAGTTGCACAGGTTTTCCAGCTGGCGCACATTGCCCGGCAAGTCCAGCCCGGCGAGGAACTGCATCGCCGGCTCGCTCATGCGCTTGGCCTCGACCCCGAGCTGGCGCGCGCTCTGCACCAGGAAGTGGCGCACCAAAAGGGGGATATCCTCGCGCCGCTCCCGCAAACTGGGCAGGCGCAGGCGGATCACGTTCAGGCGGTGGTACAAGTCTTCGCGAAACAGGCCGTCGCGCACGCGCTGTTCCAGGTTCTGATGGGTCGCCGTGATCACGCGCACATTGGCCTTCATCGGCTGGTGCCCGCCGACGCGGTAGAAGTGACCGTCCGAGAGCACCCGCAGCAAGCGGGTTTGCAGGTCGAACGGCATGTCGCCGATTTCATCCAAGAACAGGGTGCCGTTCTCGGCCTGCTCGAAGCGCCCGCGGCGCGTGGTCTGCGCCCCCGTGAAGGCGCCGCGTTCGTGGCCGAACAGTTCGGATTCGAGCAAGTCCTTCGGGATCGCCGCGGTGTTCAGGGCGATGAAGGGCTGTTGCGCGCGCGGACTGTGCTTGTGCAAGGCGCGCGCCACCAGTTCCTTGCCGGTGCCCGATTCGCCCGTGATCAGCACCGTCACGTTCGATTGCGACAAGCGCCCGATGGCGCGGAACACTTCCTGCATGGCCGGCGCCTGGCCCAGGATTTCGGGGGTTTCGGTGGGCCCCGATTCGACGCTGGTCTCGCGCAGGCTTTCTTCCAGCGCGCGCCGGATCAGTTCGACCGCCTTGTCGATGTCGAACGGCTTGGCCAGGTATTCGAAGGCCCCGCCCTGGAAGGCGGCGACGGCCGAATCGAGGTCGGAAAACGCGGTGATGATAATGACCGGCAGGCCGGGATAGCTGGCCTTGACGGTCTGCAGCAGGTCCAGCCCCGACTCGCCCGGCATGCGGATGTCGGACACCAGCACTTGCGGCGTATCGAATTCGAGCGCGGCCATCGCATCGCGCGCGTTCGAAAAGCTTTTGGTGGCGAGGTTCTCGCGTGCCAGTGCTTTTTCAAGCACCCAGCGGATGGAGGCGTCGTCGTCGACTATCCAGATTGGTTTCATGTGTTCGCGCTTCCCCGCAATATGGATCTTCAATTGATGGGACCCGGACGACAAGGCTGATGCGCGGCTTATGGCAGCGGCAACAGGATCCTGAAATCCGTAAATCCAGGCCGGCTTTCGCACTCGATCACACCCATGTGCTGCTGCACGAAGGTCTGCGCCAGTGTCAGCCCCAGGCCGCTGCCGCCCTCCCGTCCCGATACCAAAGGATAGAAAATGCGGTCGCGGATCTGCGGCGGGATGCCCGGTCCATTGTCGATGATATGCAAGTCTAATGCCAGCCCGTAGCGCACCTTGGCCAGGGTCACCTGGCGCGCCACGCGGGTCTTGAAAACCAGCTGGGCGTCGCCCGCCACAATCTGCTCCGACAACGCTTGCGCCGCATTGTGGGCGATATTGAGCACGGTCTGGATCAACTGTTCCTTGTCGCCCCTGAACTCGGGAATCGAGGCGTCGTAGTCGCGCCGGATGGAGAGGCCAGCCGGGAACTCGGCCAGCATCAGGCTGCGCACGCGCTCGAGCACTTCGTGGATATTGACGTCGCCGACGATGTGCGGACGCCGGTGCGGCGCCAGCAGGCGGTCGACCAGGGTTTGCAGGCGGTCCGCTTCCTTGATGATCACCTGGGTGTACTCGCGCAGCTGGGTCAGGTGACGCGCCGGCAGTTCGAGTTCGAGCAGTTGCGCCGCGCCGCGGATGCCGCCCAGCGGGTTCTTGATCTCGTGCGCCAGGTTGCGCACCAGTTCCTTGTTGACCTGGCTCTGGTCGAGGATGCGCTCTTCGCGGTCGAGTTTGAGTTGCTGGACGTTCTCGCGCAGCTCGATCACAATGCCCCACTCGCCGGCTTCGCTGACGATGCTGTGCACATGCAGCGGCTCGCGCCCGCTGCGCTCCAGGGTCAGGTCCTGGCGCAGGTCGGCGTATTTATGGGCCAGCGCCTGCTCGCACAGCTTGATCAACTCCTCGGCATTGAGGAACAGCGTGTTCAGTTGCTGGCGTTGCAGGGCGCGCAGCGAGCTTTCGAGCAGGTTCTCGCAGGCGGCGTTGGCGAAGGTGATGGCGCCGCCGGCGTCGACCAGCAGCACGGCCGACGCCAGCAGGTCGAGGCCGGCCAGGCCGTCCCGTCGTGGCGCCGGGGGAGCGGCCGGGGTCATTTGATGTTCGAGATTTCGCGGCGCAGCGCTTCGACATTCTTTTCGGCGCGCGCGACGTTTTCCGCCATTTGCTTGACCCGCTCTTCGTACTTGGCGTAGTTCTTCTCGTTGCCCTGGCGTTCAGGCTCGCCCTTGTTGTATTCGCGTTTGAGTTCGGCCAGCTTCTTCTCTTCGGCGCGCAGTTCCTGATTGAGGATTTCGCGCCGGTCGGCGTCGCGCGCGCGCTGCTCGCTGCCGCCCACCTTGGGAAAATCGGTCGGCGTGGTCACCGGCTTGGCCGGCCCGGTATTCTTGCGCGCGGACGGCGCCGGGATATTGTTCGGCACGTCGAGCTGCTTGCAGCCGCTCCTGGGGTTGTCGGTCAACTCCTTTTTGCCATTGGCGTCGACGCACAAATAGATGTCGGCCCGGGCCAGCGGTTGCACGCCCAGGCCGGCGAGCAGCGCCAGCGCCAGTAAAGGCAACTTCGGCGAGCGCAGCGGGCGGAGCAGGCGAATCCGGGACATCCTCGTTATCATAAGCATCAGCGTTGTTTCACGGAATTCCGTGGAGTAATTAGATTCAACCGAATATACAACATCCAATGAAAAACGCGAGGAAAGCCGTGGCCTTCCTCGCGTTTTTATACCGTAGAGATACGTTTTGATGTCTCTACGGCCACAGGTGCTGCAAGTTGGCAATGCTTGCCAACAAAAAACAATTACAGCGAATAGTACATGTCGAATTCAACCGGGTGCGTGGTCATGCGCATGCGTTGCACGTCCTGCATTTTGAGTTCGATGTAGGCATCGATCATGCTGTCGCTGAAAACGCCGCCGCGGGTCAGGAACTCGCGGTCCTTGTTCAGGTTATCCAGTGCTTCTTCCAGCGAAGCGCACACGGTCGGGATCAGCGCGTCTTCTTCCGGCGGCAGGTGGTACAGGTCTTTCGACGCCGCTTCGCCCGGATGGATCTTGTTGGCGATACCGTCCAGGCCCGCCATCAGCAGCGCGGCGAAGCACAGGTACACGTTTGCCAGTGGATCCGGGAAGCGGGTCTCGATGCGGCGGCCTTTTGGATTGGCCACGTGCGGAATACGGATCGAGGCCGAACGGTTCTTGGCCGAGTAAGCCAGCTTGACCGGCGCTTCGTAGCCAGGCACGAGGCGCTTGTACGAGTTGGTGCCCGGGTTGGTGATCGCGTTCAATGCCTTGGCGTGCTTGATGATGCCGCCGATGTAGAACAGCGCATCTTCCGACAGGCCCGCATAGCCGTCGCCGGCGAACAGGTTTTTGCCGTCTTTCCAGATCGACTGGTGCACGTGCATGCCCGAGCCGTTGTCGCCAACGATCGGTTTCGGCATGAAGGTGGCGGTCTTGCCATAGCTGTGGGCCACGTTCCAGACCACGTATTTCAGGTTCTGGGTCCAGTCGGCGCGCTCGACCAGGGTCGAGAACCGGGTGCCGATTTCATTCTGGCCGGCGCCGGCCACTTCGTGGTGGTGCACTTCGACCGGGATGCCCAGTTCTTCGAGGATCAGGCACATTTCCGAGCGCATGTCCTGGAACGAATCGACCGGTGGCACCGGGAAGTAGCCGCCCTTGACGGTTGGACGGTGGCCGCTGTTGCCGCCTTCGGTCTTGGCGTCGGTCGCCCACGACGATTCATCCGAATCGATCTTGACGAAGCAGCCCGACATGTCGATCTTCCAGCGCACGCTGTCGAAGATGAAAAATTCCGGCTCAGGGCCGAAGTAGGCGGTGTCGCCGATGCCGGTCGACTTGAGGTAGGCTTCGGCGCGCTTGGCGATCGAACGCGGATCGCGGTCGTAGCCCTTGCCGTCGGCCGGTTCGATGACGTCGCACTGCATGAACAGCGTGACTTCTTCCATGAACGGGTCGATGTTGGCGGTATTCGGGTCTGGCATGAGCAGCATGTCGGACGCTTCGATGCCCTTCCAGCCGGCGATCGACGAGCCGTCGAAAGCGTGGCCCGATTCAAATTTGTCGAGATCGAAGTGCGATACGGGAACCGTTACGTGCTGCTCTTTGCCGCGCGTATCGGCGAAGCGAAAGTCCACAAAGCGAACGTGCTTCTCTTTAACCATTTCCAAGACTTCTGCGGCCGTCATTGCCATGCGTATCTCTCCTAAGATAAATGGGGGGTTGCCGCCCGGGCGGCAAAACTTACAGGAATCATAGCAGAAAGCGTGCCAGCCAGACCACATAGACCAAAGGCAATAGCAGCGTTGAAAATGCTGCCAAATGGCACTAAACTTCTGGGTTCCTGTTGGCGGCATGCCCGTGGCGCCTGGCTGCGCTCGCACTGCATTGGTGCAAACGCTGCCGATTGCACCAGTTTGATGCGCCATGCACCGAAAAGGGAAATATGCCGCGCCATGGTGCGTCGCTCATATAATAATCGCAAACTTCACCGAGGAATACGCCATGAGTAACGTCGAGACCCTGCTTGCCGCCGCCCGCACCCGCGCGCCGGGCGAACCGTATGCCGGAGCGGTGACGCCGCAGGAAGCCTGGGAACTGCTGCAAAGCGAAGCGCGCGTGCGCCTGGTCGACGTGCGCACCGACGCCGAGCGCGCGTGGGTCGGCAAGGTCGCCATTCCGGCGCAGCAGCACTGCGCGGTGCAGTGGAGCGTGTGGCCGGAAGGGGTGCCCAATCCCGATTTTGTGCAGCAGCTGCAAGCGGTGGCGCAGAAGGATGAAGTGTTGCTGTTTTTGTGCCGCTCGGGCGTGCGCTCGCGCCACGCGGCCAGGGTGGCGACGGAGAACGGCTATGCGCACGCCTTCGATATCCTGGAAGGTTTCGAGGGCGACAAGGATGCGGACGGGCACCGCAAGAGCGTGGGGGGATGGTGCAAGGCGGGCTTGCCGTGGATGGGGGCTTGACACCCGTATAGGTTCATAGCCTGATTAACCTCGGGTCAAATGCACCGCCAGGGCGCGCACATCGCGGCCATACTGCACCGGTTCTGTTGCACCGGTGGAAAAACGGCTCACGTGGGCCTGGCCGCAGCCGCAGGCCACGGCCAGCGTGCGGTGCTCGATGTCATCGAACGCGCACGCGGCACATCAATGACCTGGCGTCGCTCGGCCACGACGGCCTGCGCCAACGGCTCTTTTTAAGGAAGCTGCGTGAGTAACTGAATTTTTCTTAGATCCATAATTCTTCGCGACTTATACTGCGCCGTTCTTCTTTGGCCCGCGCGGGGTGCGAGCTATTGCAAAGGCTCAGGTAACGGCAAGCTTGCGTGTCACGTCAAACGTCCAGTCCTGGCGCTCACTGCCGATTGCACTCGACGGTCGCGCTGCCGACCTCGGCTGCTGTCGTCCGATTGCGGACGATTGAGAAATTGAATACAAACTAAGCCGATTTCGCATGTTCTGGGCCACCAGCACGCTGCGCCTCCTGCCTATGCGTCAACGACCTTTAACTTCTTGGCCGCGATCGCTGTCCTGTTGGCATCAGCGAATTTTTTCCCGTAATCGTGATTCGTAAATGCGAGTTCGAGGCCAGTGATATCGGCAGGCCACTGATGCCCTGTATTCCGAAGTTTGACTGGTTGATAGAAACTTGATTGCTTCGCAGATGGTCGCCGCAGGCCATAGAAACCCAACACGATGCAGAGACTTGTTATCACCAGCATTGGTACAACAATCGTAACTATTTTTTCCTCCGCAAATTGGGGGCCGAAGAAAATCCAGCACATCCCGAGGACAAGTGAAAGCAAAGCCGTAACCGCAGCAATACCCAATACGGTAGGTCGCCTGCGCTGCGACGAAGAAACACAGCCAGAACAATAAGGAAATGGCAGTTCGATCTTGATCTCAGCACCGGCTAGTCCAAAAAGCGGCAGCCGACGAAGATCCGTTGCCTCCATCCGAACATCTTGTGTCGAGCCACAGTTGCAGCAGGAATCGACGGGGGCGACGAGCTGCACATCGTTCTTGATTTGAAGGTTAACGAACATGATAGGATATTTTCAATTTTATGTACTCTGTTAGGTTCATACCAGTTATTTGCTGCTTTCCATCCCATGCTTTGCTGTGACCGAACGTCCGCTCCTGGCCGACTCCTGTCGATTGAGGTAGCCTGACTCTTTCGGGCACTCTGGTCACCTAAGCTGCGGCGCCAGGCGCGGCACCGCGCCCAAGCTGGCCCCTGGCAGCCGCGCCGTTCCGAAACTTGAGGCCGAGGTCGTCAAACTGCGCAAGGAGCTCGCAGAGGCGTCGCTACCAAAGTACGCGATGATGAAACAGTGACGACTCGACTATCCCGTCACCGCTCTGTGTCGCGTGTTTGAGGTTTCGCGCAGCGGCTTCTATGCGTGGACGGACGGCAAGCTGTCGCCGCGCGCGCAGGATGATGCGCGCCTGACGGTCGCCATTGAGGCCGCCCGTGCGCAGAGCCGCCCGACGTAGTTCGCTGCGCATGCCGCCGGAACTGGAAGCGCAGGACGTTACGGCGGGGCGGCGAGGACTGGCTCTACCTGGCAGGCATCCATGTCGCGCAGGGGGGAACAGCTACGACAATGCTCCGAAGGAAAGCTTCTGGGCAGCCTGAAACAAGCGTGCCCGCTATTGACAGTATAGCTCATGAATACGCCATCTTGCCGGGTACCGTCACCGTGATGTCCGTGCCCGCACCGGCTTTGCTGCTGATATCGAGCACCGCGCCAATGCTGCCGGCACGCTCGCGCATGCCCACCAACCCCCAATGGCCGGGGCGTTGGCCGGTCGCGGCGACAATGTCATCGAGTCCGCGCCCGTTGTCGCGAATGCGCACAAGGAACGCACTGGCGCTGTAAGTCAGTTCCAGGTCGATCCGCGTGGCATCGGCATAGCGTGACGCATTGAACAGCGCTTCGCGCGCGATCGCGTAGACTTCCGCATGGACGTCCGGGCGCAACTTGACCGGCTTGCCATTGACCTGCATGCCGAACGCGTGCGGCCAGTATTCGGCCAGCCCCTGGCCGAACTGTCCCAAAGTCTGTTCCAGCACCTCGTCCGAGGATGGGGTGCGCAAGCCCATGATCTGGTCTCGCCCTTCCGCCAGCAATTGCTCCGCCAGATTGAGCGTCTGGTCCAGGCGCGTGCGCTCCTGCGTGCCCTCTTCCACCTTGCGGCTGTGGGCGTCGAAGGACATCAGCAGCGCCTGCACACTTTGCAGCAAGGTATCGTGCAAGGCGCGCGCGACGCGCGTGCGTTCCGCCAGCCGTTCCTGCACACGCTCCTGCATGCGCTGCGTAAGGTAGCCAATGCGCAGGGCATAGGCGGCATACAACAGCACTACGCCAAGCGCCGCCGCCAGCAGTTTGAACCAGCCGCTCTGCACGAACGTCGGGGGAATCTCGATGTCCACCGTGGCGCCCACGCTATTCCACACATTGTCCTCATTCGATCCGATGACCTCGAAGCGATATGTGCCGGGCGCCAGGTTGGTGTAATACGCCTGGCGACGCCCGATCGCTTCCTGCCACACGCGCTCGAACCCAAGCAGCCGGTAGCGCAGGCGCACACGCTCGGGAATCGACAAACTCAGTGCGGTGAAGTCGATCTGCAGAGTGCGCGCCCCTTGCGGCAGGGTAGGCACGCGTCCATCGGCAAGCGGGTAACGCACGCCATCGGCCATCACACCGGTGACGTGTACCGGCGGCGCCAGCCGGTTACGCAGGATGTTGGCCGGATCGATGGTGCCCACCGATCCCGTGGTGGCGTACCACAGCACGCCGTCCTGCGCGCGTTTCAGCGATGGCACTGGCCGCAATTGCGGCGCGTGGCCCTGCATGCCGTCCTGCGCATCGAAGCGCTCGAACGCCACCGCGCTGCGCGGGTCCGTCAACCATCCATGCAGGGCAGCGGCGGCGATGCGATACAGGCCGTCGGCGCCGTGCAGCCACAGGTCGCCGCCAGGCTCGCGGACGATGCCCGATACGCCCCGAAACTGCTCGTTGCGCTCGCCGTGCAAGGCGGTGAAGCGTCCATCGCGGTACAGCACAACGCCGTTTTCGCCGCCCGCCCACATACTCTTCCCGTCGGGGTGGAGTGTCAGGATCGTACCGAGTTTCAGCCCCTGGTCCGCGCCAAGCTGGCGTACGGCGCCGTCGTTGACGATGCTGACCTGGCTGCGCAGATGCCCCATCCAGACATTGCCGTCGGCATCAACCGCCATCGACGTCGTCAAGAGATCGGGAACGCCTCCCGGCTTGGTCCACGCGCCCTCGGCCAGCTTGTACACACCTTTGCCCGCCGAGAACGAGACCCACAGCGCGCCGTGACGGTCCTGCTGCATGGCGTGCACACGCAATCGCGCCAGTTCGCCCGGAAAGCGGAACGTGGTCAGCACAGCGTCGCGATCGCGCCGCTGCACGCCCACCATCCCACCCAGCCACAGCACGCCGTCAGGGGACGTGTAGCTGGCGGTCAGTTGGCCCGGCACTTCGCGGCTGATGCGCCCTTCGCGGCCGAAACGCCACAGGTCCCCGGCATAGTCGCCCACCCACATCTCGCCCGCCGGCCCGCTCACCAGCGCGGGAGACTCCAGCTGCCGGGCCAGGGGCACGGTGCGCAGGCGATTCGGGCGCAGCCGGTCCATCCCGCGCTGCGTGCCGATCCAGAGATTGCCTTCCCGGTCTTCGAACCGTGTGCTCGGGAGCGGGCCGCTGATACCGTTTTCCCTCGACAGGCGCTGGTCCGGCAGGTTCGGGGCCAGCCTGCGTTCCAGGCCATCGGGATGCATCATCCACATGGTTTCGTGGCGGTCGAAGTACATCCCGTAGCCTTCCAGTTCAGGCGCGGCCGGCTCGCCGGCGGCAAGCGCTGTCGCGCGAACGCGGTAGTAACCCTGCTTGAAATCGTTACCCCAGATGGTGCCGTCGGGCGCCTCGCACAGCCACACCAGCGTCACGTGCGGCCACGCGCGCGTGAAGCGGGTCTCGCCCGGCTTGCGAAACCAGGCGCCCGTGTTGGTGCCGACCCAGGTGGTGCCGTCGCGGGCGAACAGAATCTGGAACACGCCCAGGGCCGGCAGCCCGGACTCGGGGCCAAGGTAGCGGAAACGGGGAGCGCCAGGGGCCAGCACCGCCACGCCGTCGCGCATGGCTGCCCATATCGCCCCGTCGGGCGCCGCTTCGATGTGCATCACGCCGACCGGTTGCAAGCCGCCGCCTTCCGCATAGGTATGCGCGCTGCCCTGCCTGAACACCGACACGCCGCCGGCACGGTAGCCGATCCAGAGCGCGCCGTCGGGCGTGGTGGCCAGCGCCATGATATTGCTGGAGTCGAGCCGATGGCCATGGACGGTGTCGGTGCGCTCGAAACGCACGCCGTCGAAGCGGTACAAGCCGGTCGGCGTCGCGATCCAGAGCCAGCCGTCGGGGCCTTGCGCAAATTTGGTCACGCCTGTCGGCGCGCCATCGAGTTCGGTCCAGGCCGTGTGGGTGTAGTCGGTGAGTAAAGGCCGGGGAGCGGCCGCGCAAGCGCATTGACAGCCGGCCGCCAGCACCAGCAGACACCAGGCCCTCCATGCGCGCAAGATCATCGGTGGGCCGTTATTTGGCCGGCACGATCGCGCTATCGGCGTTTTTTACCCGCTGCCGCACAAAATTGATGTGGCTGCGCAGTCCGTACAAGCCATCTGCAAACGCCAGCGGAATCGAAATCTGGTTTACCATTTCTTCGATTTCATCGAGGCGCTTCAACAGGCCCGCGCACACTTGCGCGCGTTGCGGTCCGTGGGCCGCTTCCAGCTCCTGCTCCACCGTGCGTAGCTGCCCGTACCAGCGGTACACGCGCGAGCGGATGCGCCATACGTACAAGGGCGGCACCACCTTCGACAGCGGCAGCACCAGGGCGGCCAGCGCCACCACCACGACCCACATGCGATCAAAAAAATTGGCCAGCCAGAAGCTCATGTAGTGCTGCAGCAGCGGCGCGCCATCTTTGTAGAACTTGGCCGCTTCGCGCGCCACGGGAATTTCGGTGTAGCGCGCCGACGGAAACTGTCCCTGCTGCTGGAACCAGCCGGTGCCGCCATGGATCTCGCTGGCCGCCTGCACATACAGGTCGATCAGCGCCGGATGCAGATCCTCGCGCGCCACCAGGGTCGCGGTGGGGGCGATCAGATGGTAATCCTGGGCAGGGATGTCGCGCCCGACGTCGACAATCCCGCGCGGCAGCACCACG
Source organism: Massilia sp. CCM 8734 (assembly GCF_011682155.1). NCBI lineage: Bacteria > Pseudomonadati > Pseudomonadota > Betaproteobacteria > Burkholderiales > Oxalobacteraceae > Massilia > Massilia sp. CCM 8734. The sequence goes on along the minus strand of NZ_WHJI01000020.1, from coordinate 91,029 downwards.
TGCGAGACGAACGGCAAGCGCCGCGAATAGGCCTCGGCCTGGGAAAAATCGAACAGCTTGAAGCCCGGCGTTTGCAGCAGCATCTGCACCAGCGGCGCGTCCGGACCGGAGCTGAAGACCAGGCCATCGATGCGCCCTTCCAGCAGTTCCACCGTGCCCGGCGTGTTCTCCAGCGCGCCGATGGTCAGGTCGCCCGGCTCGACGCCGTTCAGCGCCAGCACCTGGCGAAACAGCTTCGGCACGCCGCTGCCTTCCGGTCCGAGGTTGATTTTCAGGCCCTTGAGTTCGGTGAGCTGGGACACGTGAGCGTCTTCGCGCAGGAACAGCCAGACCGGTTCGGTGAACAGGCTGCCGATCGAGACCAGTCCCTTGCGCTGGGCTTCGGCCTGCTCGGTCGATCCGCTCTGGACAAAGGCGATATCGACCTTGCCTTCATTAAGGTGCTGCAGGTTGTCCTGCGAGCCGAGGGAGCGCTGCAGGGTGACCTTGATGCCATGCTTGCCCAGCTTGGCCGCGTATTTTTTGCCGAATTCTTCGTAGGCGCTGTTTTCCTGGCCGGTGCCGAGCGTGACGCTGCGCGGCGGCGAAGGGTCGACCAGCAGGTAGGCGAGCGCGCACAGGGCGACGATGGTGAGGACGGTGGGACCGGCGGTGGCAACCAGGTCGCGAAACGAGAACTGGGTAAACTTCCGGATTTTGGACATCGCACGTTGCAAAGGTTTCATGGTTCGGTACGATGCCAACATTTTCCGAACTATGCAAGCACGGGCCGATCTTAATGCCGAAAACCTAAAAGCCGTCTTTCCCGCGCAGGAGGCTGTCTCAAAACGCTAAAATCACCGCTAGGCGGTAGACTCTTATCCGTCATTCCCGGCCTGGGCGGGAATGACGGTGCTGGAGGTGGTAGTCGTTGAAGGCGTCCCTTTTGAGACAGCCTCGCAGGCGGGAATCCAATTTTGTCGAGCCGCCTGTGGCTGCGACACGAACTTGGATTCCCGCCAAGGGGGCCGCCGAGGCCGGGAAAGACGGCTAAAAGGTCTGCGGCACTAAATCCGACCCAGGTCTACGCTCGACCGTTTCGAAGCTCCGCCGCGATCACCGCACGCACTGCTTGACAGTGCCATCCGTCGGCGGCTCGATCATCGGCATCAGGGTCGGCGCCAGCACTGTGAGCAACTGCACCGGCAAGGCACTGGTAAAGTCGTAGTCGGCCGACGACGGTCCGTGCACATACGCCGTCATGCTGCCGAAAAAGCGCTCGCCGATGTTGAAGACGAACGTCGCCGAACGATTCACGTAACGCGATTCGATCAGCCGCCCGCCAGCGCCATACACCTCGAAGCGCTGGTCGCCGGTACCGGTCTTGCCGCCCACGGCGATGATGCTGCCGTCGGCCATCTTGAAGGCCGTCTTGACCCGCTTGGCGGTACCGTCCGACACCACGCCGCGAATCGCATCAGCCACCGCGCGCGCCACTTCCGGCGACAGAATCTGCTCGCCCGGCGCGCTCTTGGCCTGCTTGACCAGGGTTTCGTACGGCGTACCTTCGGCAAAATGCAGCGAGTCGATGCGCTGCACCGGTTTGCGCACGCCCTTGTTGACGATAATGCCCATCATCTCGGCCAACGACGCCGGGCGGTCGGCCGACGCGCCCAGGGTCGTCGCATACGACGGCACCAGCGAATCGAAGGGATAACCCATCTTCTTCCACTGCGCGTGGATCTTCAAGAACGCTTCGACTTCCAGCAAGCCGGCGATGCGGCGGTCCTGCGCGTGCTTGCGGTGCGTGTTGAACAGCCAGGCATACACTTCCTGGCGCTGCTTGACGCTGGCCCCGATCATGTCCGAGTAAGTCGCGGTCGGATTGGCGCGGAAGTAACCGACCAGCCACAGTTCGAGCGGGTGGATCGAGGCCAGGTAGCCGCGGTCGGCCAGCGACATGTTGGCCGGGGCGTACTGGTCGTACATGCGGGCGATGCGATCTTCCGGCACTTCGTTGGCCGACACCAGGTTGTCCTTCACGAAGGCCGAGAACTGGGCCAGGGTGGCGTTCGGGGCGATCGTGCGGTGCACGTTGGCCAGCCGGGTCGGGGTCGGACGGAAGCTCGCAAGCAGGACTTTTTCGGCGTCGGCCGCGTTCTTGCCCTTGTACTTGTTATAGAAGCGGCCGAGGAACTCGCGTCCTTCGCGGTCGGCGAAGCGGGCCAGGTATTCGGCGCGGCGCGGATCGTCGGCGTCGGCCAGCAGCGCGGCCGAGGAACCGGGCAGCTGGAACATGTAGTAGCGCACCACGTCGCGCATCAGGCGCACGAACACCAGGTTGGTCGAGCTGCGCAGGGCCTGGCGCACGCTCATGACGCGCGAGTTATCGAGCTTGCTGAAGTTGCCGAAGGTGTGCATGCCGCCGCCGGTGAAGAAGCCTTCACCCGGGTTGCCCGAGTACTGGCGTTCGATCGCCGCTTCCAGCATGGCCGGTAGGTCGCGCGCGGCATTCGCCGGCAGCGTCAAAAAGTATTCGATCGCCCATTGCGACAGGCGGTCCTTGGGATCGACCACCACCTTGCGCAGCTCGGCGGCGCTCATGCCGTTGTAGCGCTGGTACAGCTGGTCGATGATGTCCATGTAGGTCACCAGGGTGCGCAGCTTGGCGGTGGAGCCCAAATCGAGCTTGGCGCCTTCGTTGATGTCGAGCGGCTGGTCGTAGTTATCGGTCTGCACGCGCAGGTAGTTGGCCTTTTCGCCGCGTTCCATCAGCGTGAAGCTGTACACCACGCTGGCCGGGTCGCCGTTGCCCAGCATGCCCTTGCCGGTCAGGCCGGCCTCGCGCGCCGAATCGGTGTCGCGCAGTTTGCGCAGCATGGCGGTGACGGCTTTTTGCGCTTCCGAGTCGAGCGTGCTGACCACCGACAGGTCGAGGCGGTCCACGTTGTACAGGCGGGGGTCGCCCAGCAAACCGGCCAGGTGCGTGCGCACGGCGTTCGAGGCTTTGCGCGACACGAAGGCATTGGCCGCCGGCGGCGCCACGCCGGAACCCTTGGCCGGTTCCAGCTTGACCGCCAGCGCGGCGTCGCGCAGCTGGGTCGTGATCACGCCGGCCTGGGCCAGCACGCGCAGGTGGGTGTTGGTCAGGTTTTCGAGGTCGTTGGCGCCGGCGCCCAGGTAGTGGGCCGGACGGCGCTGGGCGATCATCAGCGACAGCGCCTGTTTGTACACCAGCGCGGCGTCGGGCGAATGCGGCTCGTCTTTGAGCAGCTTGTTCATGGCCGCGAAATCGCGTCCGTACCAGACCCACATGCCGTCGCCGATACCGTTGACTTCACCGTAGCCGAGTTTGGCCGACAGCGGCACCGTGTTCAGGTAATCGATGACGATCTGGCGCCGCGCTTTGGTGGTGTCTTCGCCGTACTGGTAGGCGCGCAGGGTCGCGGAGACCATCTGGCGCGCTTTTTCCGACAAGGAGCTGGTGCGTCCATCCGGCGAATGGCGGTATTTTTCGATCTGGGTGGCCAGCGTGCTGCCGCCGGCCGAGCGCTTGTCGCCGCCGCTGAACACGTGCAGCGACTTGTCGAAGACGGCCTTGCTGAAACGGTCCCACTCGACCGCCGGATTGCGTTTCGGGTAGGTCGGGTCGAGCAGTTCGCGGTTTTCGATGAACAGCAGGCTTTTGACCAGCGAGGATGGCGCGTCGTCGAACTTTTCGTAGAAACGCTCCGGGTAGCGCGCCAAAAACAGTGGCTCGCCGCGGCAGTCGAGGATTTCGAGGCCGACCTTGGTTTTTTCGCGGTAGGTGGCGAACAGGCCCTGGTCGGCCAGTTCGACCATCTTGGGCGACAGGCGCGCCTGCGAATCGATCATGAAGTCGCGCGCCTTGAGCTTGGCCAGATACTCGGGCATGTTGGCGTAGCCGAGCCGCTCGTCGTACGGGCTGTCGTGCGGGAAGCGGATGTTGGTGCTCGGGCCTTTTTCGACCTTGTAGTTGATCTTCTTGGCGATGCCGGCAAAGTACTTGGCCTGCATCGCCGAGGTGCGCACTTCATCGAGCAGCCACCAGACGCCGGCGCCCAGCAGGACCAGTAACAGCAACCACAGGACCAGCTTGATGCGGCTGCGGCGGCGCGGAGGGGTGCCTTGCGGCTCGGTGGCGTGTTCGGAATCGGGCAAGGTAGCGCTGTCGGTATCGGAAGTGAGCAAGGTGTCGGTATCGGTATCGGTGGGCGTGGCGGCGGCGCTGGCGGCGTCGCCGGACACGAGGGACAGGTGGGAATGCGGCGCCGCCGTGCCGTCGTCCGGCGCGGGCGGCACCTGGCCGAGTTGGATCATTGCCGCACGGGCGCGCAATTTGCGCACCGCGCTGGCGACGATGCGGGGCCGTCGAGAACGACGATTACTTTCCATGATGGCTCAACCGGTTCAAATCAATCGTACCTGCAATCACCGCATCAACCTTCGCCATCGTGCAACGGGTCGCTTCGTGTGATCGGGTGGTCAATCGCATTCCTGAAATATTTAAAATGTCACGCATTCAATTCTCACTCGAATCTCACGCAAGAGTCATGCGCAAACGAGTGCTGCACGGTCACCATTCCACCACATCGGGTGACCGTGGCGAAGGCATGTTCAAGAAAACTTGATCTGGTCGATTGTTTTTCGCAAAAAAACAACGGCTCAGCGCGCCGCGCAAAAGCGCTGCCGCAAAACGCGTCACATGCCGGTCACACTATGGCCCGCACGGAGCGAAATCGATCCGCATGGCGGCCAGCTGCGCGCACATGTCGGCGAAGGCCGTCGCGGTCAGCGCCGGCTCGCCCTTGACGCCCAGTTCGATATGGCTGCGCGTGAGCGCGTCGCCCACGCTCGGCAGGCTGAATACCTTGAGCGGGGCGTAACGCGCTTCGAGTTCTTCCATCAGCGGATTGAGGGTCGACTCCATCGAGCCGTACACCAGCACCGACTGTTCGCTGTGCGGCTGGCGGTTGAACAGGTGGCTGTAGCGGTTGTCGAGCACCCAGGCGATCATCGGCCAGGCCATCACCGGAAAGCCCGGCACGAAGTGGTGGGTGCCGACCGTGAAACCGGCGATCTTGTTGTAGGCGTTGGGGATCAGCGAGGCGCCTTCGGGGAACTCGGCCATTTTGAGGCGGTGCAGGTTTTCCGGGGAACCGAGGTCGACTTCCTGGCCGGCTTCGCGCGCCATGTCGCCGATGCGCTCTTCAATGTTGAGCCGCCCCTGCGGGTGCAAGGCCAAAGGCACGCCGAGCGCGGTGGCGGCGCACTGGCGCGTGTGGTCGTCCGGGGTGGCACCGATGCCGCCGCAGGAGAACACGATGTCGCCGCTGGCCATGGTGCGCTTGAGGGTGGCGCTGATGCGCGCCGGATCATCGCCCAGGTACTCGGCCCAGTCCAGCTTGAGGCCGCGCTCGGCCAGCAGCTCTAGCACTTTGGGAAAGTGCTGGTCGCGCCGCTTGCCCGACAAAATTTCGTCGCCGATGATGATCAAACCGATTGCCATGTGATTCTCCGTTGGTGCAAACGCTGTTGCAAACGCTGTTGTAAAAGTCGTCAGTGTGCCATGAAAGACTCAGGCCGGTGGCGGCGTGTCCGCCCCGACCGCGACGGCAGCGCCGGCCAGCGGCGGGGCCTGGGACGCGCGCAGGTCGGCCAGCGCCTGCATGCAGTAGTACTGGAACCAGAGCGCGGTAAAGACGAAGATGAGCACATACAGCCAGATCGAGATGGCCGCCAGGAACGGGAACAGCACGAACGACATGAGCGCGCCGCCGAGCCAGACGATGCCCGGCAGCGCGCCGATAAAGCCGGAAACGATGCCGATAAAGGTCAGTTGCGCGCGGTGGCGGCGCCGGATGGCCTTCATTTCGTCGGCGCTGGCGTAGTCTTCCAGGGCATCGTAGACCATCACGCGCGTGGTCAGGGCGCCCCACAACACCACCTGCACCAGCACCGCCACCGGCGGCACAATGTACAGCGGCAGGGTCGCGATCCAGACCACCACGAACAGCAGCGAGGTGCTGATGTTGATCGCCAGGCCGGCCATGAAGCTGCCTTCGTTTTTGGCTTCGAGCGTGCTGAAATGGCGCGTCGCGACGTGGCGCGTGATCGGCGGCATGGCGGCCACGCCCATGAAGATCAGGGCGGTGACGATCATCAGCGGCAGCAGGAGCAGCATGGCGATCAGCGGCACGATCACGGTTTTCAGGGCACCCATGCCGAACGTGCCGAGCATGCCGCTGGTGGTCTTGAACCAGCCGTGGTCCTGGAACAGGGTCTGGACGTAGTCGAGCAGCGGCTGGAAGCCGAAGGCCAGCAGGACGGCCCACAGCAGCACCGACAGCACGAAGGGAATCACCGTCAGCAGCAGCATCTTGGGATTGGCCTGCGAGACGAGGGCGCGGCGGTAGGCGGTGGCGACGGGGCGCCAGGGAGTCTTGGTCATGGAAAGCGGCCCGATGGTAGTCAAAAAGTCCACGCAGTGTAGCGCGCTTTGGGCGCTTGCGGGGGTGGAGCCAATAGCGCTTCGGCACGGCATGCACTACAATCGCCAATCACATCGATCCACTAAGGAAAACCATGTCCACTATTACTACCGATTCCGGCCTCCAGTACGAAGACACCACCGTTGGCGAAGGCGCACAGGCGCAAGCCGGCCAGCGCGTCACCGTTCATTACACCGGCTGGCTGCGCAACGACGACGGCACTGCCGGCGCCAAGTTCGACTCCAGCAAGGACCGCAACGACCCGTTCAAGTTTTCGCTGGGCGCCGGCGAAGTGATCAAGGGCTGGGACGAAGGCGTGCAGGGCATGAAAGTCGGCGGCGCGCGGCGCCTGACGATCCCGGCCAGCCTCGGTTACGGCGCGCGCGGCGCGGGCGGTGCGATTCCGCCGAACGCCACGCTCATTTTCGACGTCGAACTGCTGAAGGTTTAAGCATGTCGACGGGCGCCCTGCGTTACGCGCTGGCGCTGCTGGTGGTAGCCGCCTCGAGCGGCTGCGCCGTCGTTGCGGTGACCGGCGCGGTGGTTGGCGCCGGCGTGGCGGTCGGCTCGGCGGCGGTTGGCGCCGGGGTCGCGGTGACCAAGGGTGCGGTCAAGGTGGCCACCTACCCGTTCCGCGACAGCGACGAGGAAAAAGCGGCCAAGGCGAAGGCCGAGGCCGAGGGCAGGGACTAGGAGTTCGCGCGCGCGTCGCGCGATTTTTTCGTCTCGACATCCAGGTCCGGCAGGCTGCCAACTAAGCTTACTGCGCAGCGCCGGCGCTCAAGGCTGCCGCCGTCACTGCCTCGATATCAATCCGTTTCAAGCCCTGATTGACAATCTTGCGCACGCGCTCGCCTTCGGCGTTGGAGCGAAAGCAAATGTAGAGCCGCTTCTCTTCCAGCAGGCGGGGATGGAAACGCAGCGTCGGCGCCACGGCGCGCAGGACGGCGTCGTTGAGGATCAGGTGCTCGTACACGCGCCGGTCGATCAATACCAGCGGCACCCGCCTGGCGGCCAGCTTGCGCAGGTTTTGCTTGTCGTTCACCGCAGTATCGATCATTTGCTTTCCTTGGCGCACCCGCGTATCGAACTCGTTTGTATTGACATAACCTTCGACGACGCCGATCCGGTACTTTGACAGGTCGGCCACGGTTTCCCATTGAACCGGTGCGTCCGCGCGGTAGGCAAAGCCGAGCGGACCGCTGCCGATCGGGTCGGATACGAGAAAGTCGCGTTCCAGCCCGGCCGAGTGGTATTCGGGGTAATACCCGGCAAATGGAGAATCGTGTTTGATCAGGGCGATCGCTCGGGTCCATGGAAAGTAGTGAACTTCCAGGCGATAACCCATGCTGGCAAGCGCGGCGGCGATGACCGCCGTCGTCACGCCTTGCCGCGGCAGCGACGCGCCAGTGTAGGGAGGCCATTCGAGCGAGGAGAGCCGGATGACGCGGCTGGCATCGGCCAGCGGCGGGCGCACGGGCGTAGCGCCTGTCGCGTCGCTACAGAACAGCATGGCCAAGCCACAAGCCCACGCCGAAAAAACATGTACGCCCGCTCGCATCATAGGCACCACGGATCAGGACAACGGTATGTCGATACGAAATCATACACCCAAACAGTGGCATTTGCCTTATGGAAACTCCATTCTCCTGGATCCCTGGCCCGCAGCGTCACTTTTTTGCTGCGCAAGCCTGCGCAATCCGGTCAGTCGACAGATTTTCAACCCGGCTGTTGGCGCGACCAAGTAGACTCGTAGTCCCTGCCTACCATCGAGCCATCAATGATGAAAATTCTTGCAGCGGTCATGCGCGTGGCCGCCCTGGGACTGATGAGCGCCTGCGCCACCCCGGCACCGGACGAGCCGGCACTGCTGCTCATCGATGGGTCGCGCCTGCCGCCGGTCAACGTCAGCATGAGCGTGCCGAACCTGAGTCACTGCACCGACAGTGGCGACCAGACCCTGAGATTGAACGCCCAGCAGCCGGTCACGGTGCTGGTCCATGGCTGTTTCAGCTCGGCCGGGCGCTACCGTGGAATGGCCCAGGTACTGGCTTTTCACGGCCAGCAGACCGTGTGTTTCAACTACAACGACCGCGACAGCCTGCTGCGCAGTGCCGCCCAGCTCGACGCCGCAATCACCGGGCTGGCCCGGGGTTTGGACAAGCAGCCCATTACCGTCCTGGGCCACAGTCAGGGCGCCCTGATCGCGCGCAAGGCGATGTCCATAGGCCAAGCCGATGCCATCGAGGGCAAGGATGGGTCGCTGCGCCTGGTGACCGTATCGGGACCGTTCGGCGGCATTGCGGCGGCGCGCCATTGCGGCAGCCGCTTGTGGAAGACCCTCTCGCTTGGACTGGTCGGGCCGATCTGCCAGATCGTCACGGGCGATAAATGGTCCGAAATTACCTACACCTCGCCGTTCATCGTCGATCCACCCCCGCTCGATCCGCGCGTGACGGATTTTCTCAAGATCGTGACCGATGAAGGCGGCAGCTGCCGGCGCATGAGCCAGGGCGCTTGCGTGGAGTCGGATGCGATTTTTTCCCTGGCGGAGCAACGCAACCCGGCGATTGACAACGATCCACGGGTCAAGATCGTGGAGGTGAAGGCGGGTCATGTCGAGATTGTGGGCAACAATCGCAACGGGCCGGTGAAGCTGATCGCCGTATTGCAAGAACAGGGGGTGATCAAGCCGACCGCGCCGGAACAAAAGGAGAAGTTCGGCTTGTTGCTAACCCGCTTGTTCGGGGAAGCGGCCCGCTAAGCTGAGCATGTCCTCTAATCTCTTGCGCTTTTCCGGGGTTTGGCGTGCAAGCTGCGCTAAGATTCTCATCCTATATTTCAGCCACCCCAGGAGATACGATGAGTTTGCAGGAACAGTTTGACCAGGCCTTGGCCGATTCCAAAAATCTGCCCGAGCGTCCGGATAATCAAACCTTGTTGAAGATTTACGCGCTCTACAAACAAGCATCGGCCGGCGACACCGACGGCAACCGTCCCGGCATGACCGACTTCGTCGCCCGTGCCAAGTACGATGCGTGGGATGCCGTCAAGGGCACGCCCAAGGACGAGGCCATGCAGCAGTACGTCGACCTGATCGACGAATTGAAGGGCTGAGAGGCCACCCCGGCGCGGCCGCGTCAGGCTGCGCCGAAGACCGCTTTCATTTTTTCCGTCACTTTCGCCTCGATTGTCGACGCGAACGCACTCATCAGGAATCCCAGGCGGATATGCATCGCCACCCGCTGCGCTTCCAGCGCCAGCGATCCGTGCACGCCGCTGCGCTCGAAATGGAGCACGTCGCCCTGCCACGCGCAGGTCAGGCCATATTCGGCGGCAATCTTGTCGGCCACTTTCTGGGCCGCTTCGCGCGCCTTGATCGGTGTCAGGCTATGCTCCTGAACGATGCTGATGTCAGCCATGACTTTCCTTGTTGTGTTTTTCGCGCACATGATACCTTGTTGAGCTCGCCCCGCCTAGTTCGGCTCCGCCCGCTGCCGCTTCCCGTCCTATAATGCTTCTCGGCTACTTTTTATCGGAATGACATGAGCGACATGCAACTCATCGCCGCGGTCCTGTTCGGGCTCGCCCTGGCGCACACCTTTGCCGCCAAGAGTTTCGAACGCTTGGCCGACCGCTATCCGCGCCACGCCGGGCTGTTCCATTTCTTCGGCGAAGTCGAGGTCGTGTTCGGCCTGTGGGCGCTGGTGCTGATCCTGGCCATGGCCTTCATGGTCGGCGGCAAGGAAGCGATCGCCTATGCCGAATCGCGCACCTACACCGAACCACTGTTCGTGTTCGTGATCATGGTGGTGGCGGCCTCCAGGCCGGTGCTCGAAGCGATCCGCGCCGTCATCGCCACCCTGGCACGCCTGGCGCCGCTGCGCACGCCGATGGTCAATGTGTGGCTGTGCCTGTCCCTGGTGCCCCTGCTCGGCTCGCTCATCACGGAACCGGCCGCCATGACCCTGGCCGCGCTGATGCTCGCGCCCCAGATTTTTCGCAAGGACATGCCCGAGTGGCTCAAGTACGCCGCCCTGGGCGTGCTGTTCGTCAATGTGTCGATCGGCGGCACGCTCACCTCGTTCGCCGCGCCGCCGGTGCTGATGGTGGCCTCCACCTGGCACTGGGACAGCGCCTTCATGGCCTCGACCTTCGGCTGGCGCGCCGCCATCGCCGTGCTGATCAACGCGACCGTGGTGAGCATCATGCTGCGCCGCCACATCGTCGAGGCGCCCGCGCCGGCGCCGGATGAGGTCAAGGTGCCGCCGCTGGTGAGCGCGATCCACCTGGCCTTCCTGGCGGCCGTGGTCGGCTTTGCGCACCATCCGGTCATCTTCATGGGCCTGTTCATGTTCTTCATCGGCTTCACCCATGCCTATGACAAGTACCAGAATCCCCTGATCCTGAAGGAAGGCTTGCTGGTCGGCTTCTTCCTGGCCGGGCTGGTGGTGCTGGGCGGCATGCAGCAGTGGTGGCTGCAACCGATCGTGTCAAGCATGGGGCCGACCGCCCTGTTTTTCGGCGCCACCGCGCTGACCGCGATCACCGACAACGCCGCCCTCACCTACCTCGGCTCGCTGATCGGCGGCTTGTCCGACCAGGCCAAGTACATGCTGGTGGCCGGGGCGGTGGCCGGCGGCGGCCTGACCATCATCGCCAACGCCCCCAATCCGGCCGGCGCGGCGCTGGTGCGCGATGGCTTCGAGGATGAATCGATCGGCGTGGCCGGGCTGCTGGCGGGCGCGCTGCCGCCAACCATCGTGGCGATGATCATGTTCCTGCTGTAGCCCGATTTGGCGGCTCGCTTGCGCTGCGTCAAACCCGCGCAGCGTTATCAGGGCGACCATTTCTGTTCAGTTCGCTTGAATTGGCAGGAAAACAAGTCTTGGTTTTTGAGCAAGCAAGAGCGCATTTGCTTATGTGGATTGTGTATAAGCCTCAATTGTGGGAACAAGCGAATTGCCTTAAAATACAGTGCTTTGCTATGGTTGGCGTTATCCCTGCCACCGGCCCGCAGCACCCTTTTCACTGATAGGACTGTTATGACCCACGTTGTCACCGAATCGTGCATCAGCTGTCGTTACACCGATTGCGTCGATGTATGCCCGGTAGATTGTTTCCGGGAAGGCCCGAATTTTCTGACGATCGATCCGGACGAGTGCATCGATTGCGCTGTGTGCGTGGCCGAATGTCCCGTCAACGCCATCTTCGCGGAAGAAGATGTGCCGGCCGACCAGCAGCAGTTCATCAAGATCAACGTTGAACTGGCGCGCGCCTGGCCGTCCATCACCAAGACCAAGCCGGCCCTGCCCGACGCGGAACAGTGGAAAGACGTCCAGAACAAGATCGATCAGCTGATCCGTTAAGCCAGCCAGCAGCCCCGCCGGACCGCCACGCGGCCCGGCGCCAGGGTTCGCGCCAGCAAGATCGTCTTCATCGTGGCACACTGTCGGCCATTCGCAGCAACGCCCGATGCAGCGCTGCAAGCTGCAACCCCACCCCAAAATCAACAGGAAGTAAGCGCATGACTATCATCGCCAACCACGAAGCAGGCAGCGTCGCTGCCAATAGTTCCTTTGCCGGCGCCATCGAGTCCGATGCCGTGATCATCGGCGCAGGCCCGGTCGGATTGTTCCAGGTGTTCGAGCTCGGCTTGCTGGAAATTAAGGCCCATGTGATCGATTCGCTGCCGGCCGTGGGCGGGCAGTGCGTGGAACTGTATCCCGACAAGCCGATCTACGATATTCCCGCCGTGCCAGTGTGCACCGGCCAGGAACTGACCGACAACCTGCTCAAGCAGATCGAGCCGTTCGAGCCAACCTTCCACCTGAACCAGGAAGTAACCGTGGTGCAGCGCCGTGAAGACGGCCGTTTCAACGTTGAAACCTCGACCGGCACCCAGTTCATCACCAAGACCATCTTCATCGCGGCCGGCGTCGGTTCGTTCCAGGCGCGCACGATCAAGGTCGACGGCATCGAAGCGTTCGACGGCACCCAGGTGCACTACCGCGTCAAGGATCCAAGCCAGTTCGAAGGCAAGAACCTGATCATCTGCGGCGGCGGCGACTCGGCGCTGGACTGGGCCCTCAATTTCGTGGGCAAGGCCGAATCGGTCGTGCTGCTGCACCGCCGCGAAGACTTCCGCGCCGCGCCGGCGTCGGTGGCGAAGATGAAGGCGCTGTGCGAAGCGTATGAAATGCAGTTGATCATCGGCCAGGTAACCGGTTTCGATGAAAAAGACGGCAAGCTGAGCGAAGTCAAAGTGACCGGTGCCGACGGCGTGACCCGCCGCGTACCGCTCGACATGCTGCTGGTGTTCTTCGGCCTGTCGCCGAAACTCGGCCCGATCGCCGAATGGGGCCTGGACATCGAGCGCCGCCAGCTCAAGGTGCAAAACACCGAGAAGTTCGAAACCAACGTGCCGGGCATTTTCGCGGTGGGCGACATCAACACCTATCCGGGCAAGAAGAAGCTGATTTTGTCGGGCTTCCACGAAGCGGCGCTGGCTGCCTTCGGCGCCGCGCCGTACATCTTCCCGGACAAAAAGATCCACATGCAGTACACGACGACCTCGCCGAAACTGCACAAGATCCTCGGTGTCGAGACGCCGACGTTCGACTAAGCGCCACCGTCGTTCCCGCGGAGGCGGGAACCCAAGGCATCTTTGCTAAGCGACAGTGCCTTGGATTCCCGCCAAGGGGGCCGCCGAGGCCGGGAAAGACGGTGCTTAAGCTATCGGCAAAAACAGACGCTCGGATCAGTCTTCCCGCCACAACAATGCCCCGCTCAGCCGGGGCATTTTTCATGCTGCGTTAGGTAGCTCATAAACGCAGCGCAGCATTGTGTGATAAAACGGTGTATCGAACACGCTTGGCTTGCCTGAAACTGACAGCCGCGTAATTTCCAACAAGAATTGCAAATTGCAGACCGGCCTTTCAAATGGCCTATAATTACTCAGCACACCTTACGCAAACGATTGCAAGGCAACGATTACAACGAAGGAATATGTATGCTTTACCAATTGCACGAGATGCAACGCTCATTCCTGACACCACTGATGCAGTGGGCCGACGCCTCATCCAAGCTCTTTTCCAATCCGGTGTCCCCGTTCGCGCACACGCCGTTCGCGCAGCGTATCGCCGCTGGCTACGAGCTGATGTACCGACTCGGCAAGGATTATGAAAAACCGGCTTTCGACATCACATCGACCGTCATCGACGGTGAAACGGTCGGCATCGTGGAGCAGGTCGTCCAGACCCGCCCATTCTGCCGCCTGCTGCACTTCAAAAAAGACTTGAACGACAAGGCCATTGAAAAGCTGGCCCAGCCGAAAGTGCTGCTGGTCGCGCCGCTGTCGGGCCACCATTCGACCCTGCTGCGCGATACCGTGCGCGGGCTGCTGACCGGCCACGACGTGTACGTCACCGACTGGACCGATGCGCGCATGGTGCCGCTGACCGAAGGCGCGTTCCACCTGGACGACTATATCTACTACGTGCAGGATTTCATCCGCCTGCTGGCACCCGATCTGCATGTCATTTCGGTGTGCCAGCCGACCGTGCCGGTGCTGGCGGCGATCTCGCTGATGGCCACCGCCAAGGATCCGCAGTTGCCGAAAACCATGACCATGATGGGCGGCCCGATCGACCCGAGCAAGTCGCCGACCGCGGTCAACGACCTGGCCATCGAGAAGCCGTTCTCGTGGTTCGAAAACACCGTGATCTACGCGGTGCCGGCCAACTATCCGGGCTTCGGGCGCAAGGTGTACCCAGGCTTCCTGCAGCACGCCGGCTTCATCGCCATGAACCCCGGCCGCCATGCGCAGAGCCACCGCGAGTTCTACAACCACCTGGTGGCGGGCGACGACGAACCGGCCGAAGGCCATCGCCAGTTCTACAACGAGTACAACGCGGTGCTCGACATGCCGGCCGAGTACTACCTCGACACCATCAAGACGGTATTCCAGGAACACCGCCTGCCAAAAGGCACATGGACCGTCGGCGGCAAGCTGGTGCGTCCGCAGGACATCACCACGGTGGCGCTGTTTACGGTCGAAGGCGAGTTGGACGACATCTCCGGCGCCGGCCAGACCCAGGCCGCGCATGATCTGTGCAGCGGCATCCCGGCCGACATGCAGCAGGATTTCGTGGCGCCGAAATGCGGCCACTACGGCATCTTCTCGGGCCGTCGCTGGCGCGAGGTGATTTGCCCGAAGATCGGCGAATTCATCCTGAAGCACGGCTGATTTTCCGTTCCCTCCCAAACATGCCGCACGCGGCTTGCATCCCGTGTGCGGCATTTTTTCGTCCGTGGCGGCGCGCCGCGTGGCGCCGCGCGCGCTGAGGATGGCGGGCGGCGACTATAATGTCGCTTTCCCACCCGCTTGCCGCCCGCCGCCGTGACCAAGACCCTGGCCGACCACATCGAAGACCTGCTGCCGCAGACCCAGTGCACCAAATGCGGCTACCCCGCCTGCCGCCCGTACGCCGAAGCGATCGCCGACGGCACGGCCGACATCAACCAGTGCCCGCCGGGCGGCATCGAGGGCGTGGCGCGCCTGGCCGCGCTGTTGGGACGCAAGGTCATCCCGATCAATCCGGCCAACGGCGTGGAGCGTCCGCGCCCGGTGGCGTTTATCGATGAAGCGCTGTGCATCGGCTGCACCCTGTGCATCCAGGCCTGCCCGGTGGACGCGATCATGGGTGCGGCCAAGCAGATGCACACGATCCTGCCGAGCCTGTGCACCGGCTGCGACCTGTGCGTGGCGCCCTGCCCGGTCGACTGCATCAGCATGATGCCGGTGACGGGCGGGCGCACCGGCTGGGCCGCGTGGTCGCAGGAGCAGGCCGACGCGGCGCGCGAGCGGCACGACTTGCGCAGCGCGCGCCTGCAGCGCGAACGCGAGGAAAACGATGCGCGCCTGGCCGCCAAGGCCGTCGCCAAGATGCAGGAAGTGACGGCGCAGCCGACCAACACGCCCGACGAAATCGCCGAGAAGGAGCGCAAGCGCGCCATCATCGCCGCCGCCATGGAGCGCGCACGCCAGAAGGCCGCGCCGCCCGCAGAAAAATGAAATGAATCCAGCTAAACGTTTTGAAATTTTCAGCCGCCTGCGCGCGGCCAATCCGCACCCGACCACGGAACTGAATTACACCACGCCGTTCGAACTGTTGATCGCGGTGCTGCTGTCGGCCCAGGCGACCGACGTGGGCGTGAACAAGGCCACGCGCCTGCTGTACCCGGTGGCCAATACGCCGGCGGCCATCCTGGCGCTAGGGATCGACGAACTCAAATCCTACATCCAGACCATCGGCCTGTATCACACCAAGGCCAAGAACGTCATGGCGACGTGCCAGATGCTGATCGACCTGCACGGCGGCGAAGTGCCGCATTCGCGCGAGGCGCTCGAAGCGCTGCCGGGAGTGGGACGCAAGACCGCCAACGTGGTGCTCAATACGGCCTTTGGCGACCCGACGATCGCGGTCGACACGCATATTTTCCGGGTGTCGAACCGGACCGGCATCGCGCCGGGCAAGGATGTGGTGGTGGTCGAGCAAAAGCTGCTCAAATTCGTGCCCAAGGAGTTTTTGCAGGATGCGCACCACTGGCTGATTTTGCACGGGCGCTACACCTGCATCGCCAGGAAACCCCTGTGCTGGAACTGCATGATCGCCGACTTGTGCGAGTACAAGGCAAAGACGCCGGCGCCGGCGGTGAAGTAGGCTCGTGATCGGACGCGCTTTTTTGGAGAATCGCATGACAGGTGAAGTGCTTCATCAGAATGGCGCGCTGCTGCGCGCGGTACGCGCCGACATCACCACCTTGCAGGTCGATGCCATCGTCAACGCCGCCAACTCGTCCCTGCTGGGCGGCGGCGGGGTCGATGGCGCGATCCACCGCGCGGCCGGACCGGAGCTGGTACACGAATGCCGCCTGCTCGCTGGCTGCAAAACCGGCGAGGCCAAGGCCACCAAGGCGTATCGCCTGCCGGCCAAATGCATCATCCACACCGTCGGCCCGGTCTGGCGCGGAGGCGGCTACGATGAAGCGGCGCTGCTGGCGAGCTGCTACCGGCGCGCGAGCTGGCGTCGATCGCCTTCCCGGCGATCAGCACCGGCATTTACGGCTACCCGCCGGCGCTTGCCGCCAACCTGGCGGTAGCGACCGTACGAGAAGCGCTGTTGACGGCGCCAAGCCTGCGCGAGATCGTTTTTTGCTGTTTTTCCGGCGCCGACCTGGCGCTGTACGAAGCAGAACTCCTCACGCGCTAGCCTTCAGGTCAGGTCGGGGTATCGACGAAGTCCCAGTCGGCGTGCTGGAAGCGCACCAGCCAGTTGAGGGCGTGGTGGCGTTCCATGACCACGTCGGCGTCCGCCCCGAAGTCGGCGCCGGTCTTTTTCAGGCGGATCTGGCGGATATTCCAGTGCAGGCGGTAGGTCTGGTCGAGCGCGTCGACAATCTGGCCCGCGTCGCGCAGTTGCGGCCCGCGCATCTCGATCTGGCGCGCCACCGCGGCGGCGGTATCGCACGGCGCATCCGGATACGGCAGCTGGTCGACCATGCCCAGCGCCCACTGCAGCACGTACAAGCTCTCGTAACGCCACAGGAACTGCGCGCATTCGTGCTCGGACGGCGCCTCCAGCGCCAGGAAGGCGCGTTCGGCCGGCGACAGGCTGTCGTCCGCCAGCGGCATTTTATCGAGCAGGGTGGCGACCGGCATCGGCTCGCCGGCAGCGACCGATTCGGCGCGCAGGGCGACCAGCAGCAAGGCGCGCGCGCGGCCGATGACCTCGTCGCGGTCGCGCAGGGTCAGTTCTTCTTCGCACACCAGCGGCGGCAGGCTGTCGGGCACCGTGATGCCGCGCACGGCCAGCAGCGCTTCG
The DNA here is from genome assembly GCF_011682155.1 of Massilia sp. CCM 8734. Lineage (NCBI taxonomy): Bacteria > Pseudomonadati > Pseudomonadota > Betaproteobacteria > Burkholderiales > Oxalobacteraceae > Massilia > Massilia sp. CCM 8734. The sequence continues at coordinate 73,652 of NZ_WHJI01000020.1, read as the reverse complement.
GTGGCGCTCTTGCGCGTCCACGCCTGGGCCGGATACGGCACGCTGGCGTCACTGACGGCCTGGCCGTCGGCGACGTTGATCAGCACATGGCCGTCGGGATCGCGCACGTGGCCGTCGGGCGTAAACAGCAGCGCGTTCGCATCGCGCGCCCACGCGTGCAGTTCGGGCAGCGCGTCGTCGGCCACCTCCATGCTCAGGTGATGCTGGACCCGCTGCATGTGCAGGATGACGTGGTATTTATCGCGCGTCATCGCTTCCGTGCCGCGACTGAACACATAGCCGCAGAAGCTGTGCAGGTGAACCAGCAGTTCGCCGTCGGACAGGTCGCGCCGTCCTTGCAGTTGGTGGGCGAAGGCCGGCTGCGCGATCGTGTGGCGCGTGCAGTAGACGTTGTACAACGTGGTCGCGCCGGTCGGCGCGGCCGGAACCACGGCTTGCGGGCGGGCGAAGAGACGCTTGAGTGAATTGATCATGGGGCTCGGTAAATCGGTGGCAAGAATGGCATGATACCGGGAGCGCGCCGTTTTCGGCAGGCGCACTTCAAACCATGCCTAATCCGTGATGGTCAGCACGTTACCGCTGTCGTCCACAGTCGCGGCGATGATGTTCTCGGCCATCTCGCCGGCCGCGTTCTTGCTGCGGATCGTCGATCGCAAGCTCATGCCCCTGCCGGTATCGAGGAAGGTGGTTTCCACGTGCTCGTAGCTGGCCGGGTTGATCATGACGCGCTTGATTTCCGCCTGCAGCTTCAGATGCGCGCCGCTGCGCTGGTCGAACTGGCGCGCCAGCATGGCCTCGCGACCGCTGGCGGCGCTGGCGCGCCCGGTCTCGGCCTGTTCGCGCGCACCGGTTTCCTTCAGTTCGGCGTCGAGCGCGGCCACCCTGGCGGCGTAGCGCGCAGTCGACGGATCGAGCGTCGCCAGGCGCTTGTACAGGGCCAGGCGCTGGCGCAGCGGTATTCCCTCTTCGTCCTTGAGGCCCGCTTCGGTGTCGATGACGTCGATCGATACGCGCAGTTTGTCGAGGTCCGGGTCGGGGGTGCGGGCGGCGTGCTTGTCGATCAGCGCCAGCGCCTCGCTCAGCGCGCCTCGATCGCGCCTGGCCGCAATGTCGGCCAGGATGGCCGGTTTCGCGGCCAAAAAGCGCGCATGTTCGTCGGCACGCGCCTTGGCCAGGGCCTGGACCTTGTCGCGCTCCTGCCGGGCGTCGCGCGCCAGCAGCACGTCCACATTTTCGGAAATGCCGACCCACGCTTGTGCGATGAACAGCACGACGAACGCGATGCCCATGGCGCGCCCGTACAGGTTCAAGCCGGTGCGCTCGATGATCCAGCGGCGCGATGGCGGCGCGCATACCAGCATGCCGGCCACGGTCACGAAAAACAGCACGACGCTGTAGGTAATGGCGTAGTAGAGGATCCCGAAAAGCAGGAACACCAGCACCCCGACCCAGCCCAGGAACTTGAAGAAAAACGCTTTCATGGCGCCCTCTGGGCAATCAGTCGAAGCTGGCCAGGATCAGAGCAGGACCATGTTGTCACGGTGGATCAGCTCCGGGCCTTCGAGGAAACCGAGCAGCTTTTCGATCTCGGACGAGGGCTTGCGCAGGATGCGGCGCGCTTCGCCGCTGGTGTAGTTCGACAGCCCGCGTGCCACCTCGGCGCCGTCTTCGGACAGGCAGGTGATGACGGCGCCGCGTCCGAACTCGCCGCGCACTTCGATCACGCCGATCGGCAGCAGCGACTTGCCTTCTTTCGACAGCTTTTGCACCGCGCCGGCGTCGAGCACCACCTTGCCGGCGGTGTGCAGATGGTCCGACATCCACTGCTTGCGCGCGGTCAAGCGGCCGGTCTGGGCGCGCAGCTCGGTGCCGATCGCTTCGCCGGCGGCCAGGCGCGTGAGCACGTCGCTGTCACGGCCCCAGGCGATGATGGTGTGCGCACCCGAGCCGGCGGCGCGCCTGGCGGCCAGGATCTTGGTCAGCATGCCGCCGCGCCCGATGCTGCTGCCGGCGCCGCCGGCCATCGCTTCGAGCGCCGGGTCGCCTGCCTCGCCATGGGCGATCAGCACCGCTGCCGGGTCCTTGCGCGGATCGGCGCTGTACAGGCCCTGCTGGTCGGTGAGGATGACCAGGGCGTCCGCTTCGATCAGGTTGGCCACCAGCGCACCCAAGGTGTCGTTGTCGCCGAACTTGATCTCGTCGGTGACGACGGTATCGTTCTCGTTGATGATCGGGACCACGCCCAGGCGCAGCAAGGTGGTGAGCGTGGAGCGCGCGTTCAGGTAGCGTTCGCGGTCGGCCAGGTCGGCGTGGGTGAGCAGCACCTGGGCCGTGCCCAGGCCGTGCGCGCGAAAGCTGGTTTCGTAGATCTGCGCCAGGCCCATCTGGCCGACAGCGGCGCAGGCCTGCAGTTCGTGGATATCGGTCGGGCGCTTCTCGAAGCCGAGGCGCAGCATGCCTTCGGCGATGGCGCCGGAGCTGACCATCACGACTTCTTTGCCGAGGGCGCGCAAGGCGGCGATTTGCGCGGCCCAGCGCGCGATGGCGGCGTGATCGAGCCCGCGCCCGTCGTTGGTGACGAGCGAGGAGCCGACTTTGATGATGATGCGGGTGGCGGTCTGGATAACGGAATTCATGGGGCAGCGGCTCTTATCAGCGCGGGCGCAAGGCAAGCAGCAGGAGGCCTGCCGCCAGTTCGATCCCGCAAACGACTAACAATAATCCCTGGGGCAGGCCGATGGCGAAGGCCGCTGCAAAGCGGCCGGCCGGCTGCGCCAGGAGGAACAATGCGGTGATGTCGCCGAGGACAGGCTGGTCGGCCCGCCTTGCTGCCAGCAGCGCCAGGAACGCTTGTGCGAACCTGAGACCGACATAGACGGCGAAAAACTGGCTGTAGCCGTTCACGCCGACGAGAAACACGCCCATGGCGGTCGCCACCCGGTCTGGGTTCATCATGGCCGCCAGGGCGGACAGTGAACTGGCCAGGGCGACCAGACTCAGAAGCTGCGCGCGCAGCTTCTGCTTGAGCATGGGTAAAGCCAACTTAGTCGAGGATCTTGAAGCGCGGATCGTCCGGGTCGATCGACGCAATGCCGCGTGCTTCTTCGGTCATCTGCGTTTCTTCGGCGCGGTGCTCGCTCTTCTTGATGGTCTCGAGGTGCAGGTAGATGGCGTTGACCAGCTCCGGGCAGCCTTCGTGGCTCAGGGCCGAGATTTCGAACACGGGACCCTTCCAGGCCATGCGCTTGACGAAATCCTTGACCAGCTTCTTGCGGTCTTCTTGCGGCACCACATCGAGCTTGTTCAAGACGAACCAGCGCGGCTTGTCGACCAGCGACTCGTCGTACTTTTCGAGTTCCTTGATCAGGGCCTTGGCTTCCTTGACCGGATCGACATTGGTCTCGAACGGAGCCATGTCGACGATGTGCAGCAACAGGCCGGTACGCTGCAGGTGGCGCAGGAACTGGTGGCCGAGGCCGGCGCCTTCGGAAGCGCCTTCGATCAAGCCGGGAATGTCGGCGATCACAAAGCTCTTCTCGTGCGACACGCGCACCACGCCCAGGTTCGGGTGCAAGGTGGTGAACGGGTAGTCGGCGATCTTCGGCTTGGCGTTCGAGACGGCCGTGATAAAGGTCGACTTGCCGGCGTTCGGCATGCCCAACAGGCCCACGTCGGCCAGCACCTTCAGTTCCAGGCGCAGCTCGCGCCGCTCGCCTTCCTTGCCCTCGGTCTTTTGACGCGGAGCGCGGTTGGTGGAGGACTTGAAGTGGATATTGCCCCAGCCGCCCTCGCCGCCCTTGGCCAGCAGTTCGGTCTGGCCGTGTTCGGTCAGGTCGGCGATGATCTCGCCGTTGTTGTTATCGACGATCAAGGTGCCGACCGGCATGCGCATATAGATGTCTTCCGCGCCCTTGCCATAGCAATCGGCGCCGCGGCCTGGTTCGCCGTCCCGGCCCTTGTGCATTTTGGAGTAACGGAAGTCGACCAGGGTGTTGATGTTGCGGTCCGCAACGGCCCAGATAGAGCCACCCTTGCCGCCGTCGCCGCCGTCCGGGCCGCCGAAAGGCCGGAATTTCTCGCGACAGAACGATGCGCAGCCATTGCCGCCGTCGCCGGCGATGACCTCGATTTTTGCTTCGTCGATAAACTTCATATTTTGTGCCGCCCTAAAACTAAAAAGGCTCTACCTTGGGCAGAGCCTTTCAATGGAAGGCTTGCGCCTTACAAATGTGCGCCATGACAGCGCGGATACAACTTACGCTGCGACTGCTGCTGGAGCTGCGTCGTTAGCAACAACGGTAACGAACTGCTTCGAGCCTGCGCCCTTGACCACGAACTTCACCTTGCCGTCGACCAGCGCGAACAGGGTGTGATCCTTGCCGGTGCCGACGTTTTCGCCTGCGCGCACCGGGGTGCCGCGCTGACGGATGATGATGCCGCCGGCATTGATGGTCTGGCCGCCGTAGACTTTAACGCCGAGGCGTTTTGATTCTGAGTCACGGCCGTTGCGCGTTGTGCCGCCGCCTTTTTTGTGTGCCATTTAAATACTCCTGGATAGCTGGTTAACTTTGGACTGATCTAGCCGGGCTCTTGCGAGCCTGGCACACGGAATTAACCGTTGATCGAAACGATTTGAATTTCGGTGAAATTCTGGCGATGGCCCTGATGCTTTTGGTAGTGCTTACGACGACGCATCTTGAAAATCTTCACTTTATCGTGACGACCGTGTGCCACAACAGTTACCAGTACCGTTGCACCTTCGACCAATGGCGCACCAAACTTGATGGTGTCGCCCGCGCCTACTGCGAGAACTTGATCGATGGTGAGTTCGGAACCAATGTCTGCCGGTATCTGTTCTACTTTAAGTTTTTCGCCAGCGACAACTTTGTATTGTTTGCCACCGGTTTTTATGACCGCGTACATGATAGGAAACCTCATCAAATGTTAAAAAATTCCCTGGCCGGAGCCGGGGGAACCGCAGATTATACATGGATTGGTTTTTTTCGTCAAAAGACATGCACAGGGCCACATGTTCGTGGTATGTCGGCAACGACACGGTGCGGCGCGCACACGCGCCGGGCGCTGCCGGCTGGCGGGCTTAACCGTAGAGCATGGGGCGGAAACAGGCGGCTTGTCGTATAATCGCCGCACCTAATGTCCATTGCAGGTTCGCCTTGTCCGCCGCCATCTTACACGCACAACAAAATTCCATCGCCCAATCGATCGCTCCGGACATGGAGGCAGTCAACACGGTGATCCGCGCGCGCCTGCATTCCGAGGTCAGCCTGGTCAACCAGATCGCCGAATACATCATCAGCGCCGGGGGCAAGCGCATCCGGCCCGTGCTGGTGTTGCTGGTGGCTAAGGCCTATGGTTACCAGGGCACGGCCCACCATGAGCTGGCCGCCGTGGTCGAATTCATCCACACCGCCACCCTGCTGCACGACGACGTGGTCGACGAATCGTCGATGCGGCGCGGGCGCCAGACCGCCAACGCGCTGTTCGGCAATGCCGCTTCGGTGCTGGTGGGCGACTTCTTGTACTCGCGCTCGTTCCAGATGATGGTTGGCCTGAACAATATGCGCGTGATGCAGATCTTGTCGGACGCGACCAATGTGATCGCCGAAGGCGAAGTGCTGCAACTGCTTAATATGCACGATCCGGATGTGACGCAGGAAAGCTATCTGAAAGTCATCCGCTCCAAGACAGCCAAGCTGTTCGAGGCGGCGGCGGAACTGGGCGCGCTCATTTCCGGCGCCAACGATGACCAGATCAGCGCGGCCGGCGAATATGGCCGCTCGCTGGGCACGGCCTTCCAGTTGATCGACGACGTGCTCGACTACGCGGGCGACGCCAGCGAAATCGGCAAGAACGTCGGCGACGACCTGCGCGAAGGCAAGCCCACCCTGCCGCTGATCTGGCTGATGGAAAACGGCACGCCGGAGCAGCGCGAACTGGTGCGCAATTGCATCGAACAGGGCGACGAGCAGCATTTCGACGCGATCCTGGCGGCGGTGACCAGCAGCGGCGCGCTCGACTTCACGCGGCGCGAGGCGGACATTGCGGCCAAGCGGGCCGCAAGCGCCATTGCAAGCTTGCCGGAGAGTTTGTACAAGCAAAGCCTGCTGCAACTGTGTACCTTCGCAGTTGACAGGAACCACTGACGCTATTAATTTATCAGGTGTGAGATCGACCACCCGTCGGGGTGTGGCTCAGCCTGGTAGAGCGCTGCGTTCGGGACGCAGAGGCCGGAGGTTCGAATCCTCTCACCCCGACCAAAGTTTGTCTTGAGAATCACCACCAGAAAAGCCCCAGACAGTGGGGCTTTTTCATTTCCGCCCTGTGCGTCGGCATGGCTGGTACGTCATCGCTTTTCGCGCTCCCGGGCGCGTCGCAAGATCACGCCGCCCACCTGCGCACGAACAGGGCAACAACAAGATTGCATTCAAACGAGACATTAAAGTTTCCATTTGGATAAATTTCTTATATGATGCTACTTCGTCAATACCTCCAAAGATCTCAATGAACTTGCTTCGCCTTAGCGCTACCCTGCTGTTGACTGCAGCGAGTGCGTTGTCCGCCCAAGCGGCCACCTACAACTATACTGGCAACGAATTTGCCTTCGATGGCATCAACCCGACCAACAGCCGGGTGCTGGCGAGCTTCACGTTCAATGTGGCCGACGATTATTCCGGGTCGTTGGACGGCTTTCGGGGCTCGCAGACCAATCAAATTACCTGGAGCGGTAGTGCTGGCGCACTCGAGCTCAGTTCAAGCGCGTCCAATTACTTGAACCGGTATTACTTCCAAATTGAAAACGGCATCGTGAAAGCATGGCATTTCTCCATGTCGAATGACCTGGGAGAGATCATGTCACTGTCCGCGAACCACGTCCGTTACGCCCCGAATGAAGCAATAGATCAGGCGACGGTATGGGCGCCGGGGGTCAAAGGTGCGGTGCTGATCGGCGACCAGGGCACCTGGACCACGTCGCCAGTTCCTGAACCAGCAAGCTACCTGATGTTCGGTGCCGGGCTGGCGGTCTTGCTCGCCGCGCGCCGCAAGCAAAAGCAGTCCATCGCCACACAATAAGATCCTGGCAAGCTGCCCGTGCGCCGACACGCGTCGCGCATGGGCAGCAACTAGCAGCCTGTCGGACTGGCACTGCGCTATGTGGTATTGTTTCGCGCCGTCAGAGCACCTTCCGGATCGAACAAACCGTATCGAACCACGCCTGCATCCCCACCAGCGGCTGCGGATTGATCGGCAGGATCGCATTGATATTCACCCCGCTCCCACGTCCGCCATTCTTCTCGTCCCACCATAAGCCGAACTCCAGGTCGTCGACCGCCGGCGCCGGCCCGAACGCTTGCGCCGCATCGGGCGCGAGCCCCTTGGCCGCCGCCTCCACGCGCCGTCCGCGCTCGCCCTCGCAAGAACGCCCACCGGTGATCCAGCCCAGCGAATTGGACACCGCCACCACGCGTGGATGAATGCCCCTGGTGACGAACGCCTTCACCCGCGCCAAGCCGACCACCTCGCCCGTGCCCCGGTACGCCTTGTCCCCCGCCGCGCCGCTGAGCGGCCGGTACGTGGTCAGCTCCACCGTGTCGCCAGTCTTGATGCCCAGTTTTTTCGCGGTCGCCGCATGAATCCACATCGGATTGTCATGCACGATTTCGGCCAGGTACTTCTGCGATGCGGTCCTGCCCTGCGTGTGCACGTTCCATTTGAACGTGGTCAGGATCAAGCGATCGGCCGCCAGGTCCACGTGCGACGGGACCTGATGGAACGTCGGCAGCCCGTCATCACGCATGCCGATCGTGCTGGCCACCTTTGCCACTTCGGGCGCATAGATCTCGAACTTGCGCGACGGCGTCGTAAAGCCGCGCACCGGCACCTCGTCCACCATCAGCCCGACCGCTTTTTCCTTGCCCTTGTCATCGGCCTTGTAGATCACGCGTGTCTGCTCGTCCACGCGACTGCCTTGCACCAGCGCCGCGGCAAGCGGCTTGCGGTACACCTCGTACGGTTTGGGCGCCGCGCTATCGACGTACACGCCGTAGTGCTTCATATACTCGAAGCCATCCTTGAATATCTTGCCGTCCGCGCCTTTGGTCGGCAGCTTCGAACACTGGTGCCGCACAAAGTCTTCGTGCTTGCCGAACTTGAAGTACTTCGCCTGCCCGGGACCGAGCCGCTTGCCGATTTCGAACAGCACGTCGGCAAAGCTGGTCGCGCTTCCGGGCGGGGTCACCATCGGCTGGCGCAGCGTCACAAAATGCTGCAGCTCCATATTGTTGCGGATGTCCATGCCCCAGCGTTCCAGGTAGGTGGCATCGGGCAAAATCATGTCGGCGTAATGCGCCATTTCGGAATACACCACGTCCGAACAGGCGTGGAAGGGAATCAGCTTTTCATCCTTGAGTACCTCGACGGTCGTGCTTCGGCCTTCCGGCCAGGTCATCGGCGCGGCGATCGTATAGCTGAGGTAGACGTCCAGCTTCGCGCGACCCTGGCGCAAATAGTCGAACACGACCTGGCCGACCTTCATCTTTTGCCAGCGGTTGGCCAGCGGCCACTCCGGCGGGTCTTCCAGGTCGGTCCTGATGGTCGGCTTGGGCGGCCTTGGCTCGGGCGCCGGGTAGCGCGCCGGCGAGAGCTTTTCATCGAGGCCGTAGCAATAGCCGCCTTCCCTGGCCACCGACCCCACCAGGGCATTGAGCATGACGACCGCGCGCTCGGCATTGAAACCGTTGTAGTGCGCGCCGGTGCCACGATTGGTAAAGGCAGCCACCGCCGGCCGCTTGCGCGCGAATTCCAGCGCCAGCCGGGTGATGTCGGCCGCCGCCACGCCCGACAGCTTCGCCGCCCACGCTGGCGTACATGGCGCCAGCCAGGTGCGGATGGTGTCGAGTCCCGGCTGCACGAATTTGTCCAGAAAATCCCGATCGACTTCGTTCTCGCGCACGATCACGTGCGCCATCGCCAGGGCAATCGCGCCTTCCGTGCCGGGAAACGGCTGATGCCATTCGTCGCTGCGCCCGGCAGTGTTGGACAGCCTCACATCGAACGTGACCAGCTTGGCCCCATGGTCGTAGCGTGCCTTGACCACGCGCGACACCAGATGCAGCCCGCCCTGGTGCGCCTCATAGAAATTGGCGCCGAAGTTCAGGAAGTAGGTGCAGCGCTCGGCATCGATCGATTCCCAGTCCGTTTCGCCGAGCGACACATAATTGGCCGCGCGCTTGTTCGACGAACAGATCGCGCGGTGATTGAGCAAGACCGGCGTGCCGATGGCGTCGAGGAAGCGGCCGATCTCGGCCTCGATGCGCGAGCGGCCCTGGTGGATGCACACGCGTTCCGGGTGGCCGGCATCGACGCTGGCGCGAATGCGGCGGGCGATCTCTTCGTACGCTTCTTCCCAGGTGATGCGCCGCCACAGGCCCGAACCACGCTCGCCGGCGCGCTTGAGGGGATACAGCAAGCGCTCCGGATAATCGTTGACGGTGGGGCCGGACTGGCCCTTGGCGCACGTCATGTGGCTGCCCATGTTCGGGTCGAGCGGATTGCCACGGATCTTGATCACCTTGTTATCCTGCACAAAGCCTTCAATGCCGCACACGGTGGAGCAGTTCAGGCATACGCTGGTGATGCGCGTGGCCGTCTTGTAGTTGTTCTTGATCTTGCGCTGTTGGCCGTTGGCCAGCGGCCGGTACGACATCGCCTGCGCGGTAGACGGATTGAGGAGAATAAGCTCGCCAACGCCGAGCGTGGCCATCGATCCGATGCCGTTCCTGATGAATGATCTGCGGTCCATGTTCTCAGCCTTTCTTCACGGTGGAGCGGGCAAACGTCGATTGCAACTGGCTCCAGGTATCGATCTCATAGGAGAAAGGATCGTGGTTGTGGCCCTTGGGGATTTTCTTTTCCATCGCGCGCGGAACGGCCGTGCCGATGCCGCGGTATTTGACAGCGGGCCTGGTCTTCTCTTCGGGCTTGAGCACCGACAGGTCCTTGCCGTGCCGTTGCTTGAACGCGTTGATGCGGCTGGCCGGGTCGTTCAGGTCGCCGAAGGCGAATACATCGGCCGGGCACACTTCAACGCAGGCCGGCAGCAGGTCCGCTTCCAGCCGGTGCGAGCAGAAGTCGCATTTGTCGGCCAGCTTGGTGACCGGGTCCTGGTGGATCGCGCCGTAAGGGCAGGCTTTGATGCAGGCGCGGTCGCCGTCGCACTTGTCGTCGTTGATGCGCACAATGCCGTCGGCGTCGCGGGTGATCGCGTCCTGTTCGCAGGCGCTCAGGCAGGGCGCGTCCTCGCACTGCATGCACAGTGTCGGCAAAAAGGCACGCTTCATGGTTTCCTTCTTGTTGAAGGGATTGATGGCGGCAAAGTCGTAGTAATACACCTTGGTGCGGAAGTTTCCGAGCGGGACCGAGTTTTCGACTTTGCACGCCACCGAGCAGGCATGACATCCGATGCAGCGTTCCAGGTCCAGCGCCATGCCCCATTTGGGGGCCATTGCGGTATGTGCGGTCATCCTCGCTCCAATCAAAAAGGATTTCATTTAAACACAACATCGCACAGGCAACGCACTCGAAGCGACCGAAGCAGGATGCCAGGGCCGTCGGGAACCAGCCCGGCTTCGCTGGCGAGACAATCCACGCCGGACGCCGCGCACGCCGCTGTCGCGCGCCAAACTCTGGTTCGACCCACTGAGCGGGAAATAAGCGCGGCCCCGGCCCGGGCGCCCGCGACAGGTGCCCTCCAATGCTGCGCCCCAGGTCCCGCTCCCTAACCGATGTGGTGAGATCGGTGCTTGTGCGCTGGTCAATGCGCGTATCGGCCCCCTCCGCACAAAACCCTTGCCAGACCATTAAAGTTTTTCTATATTGCAAGTGTTGCTGCGCCGCAGAAAACACGCGTCTTCGCCTCTGCCGCCGCACAACGCTCCCGAGCCTGCCCGATACTCCATGGCACGCTTGCCCGCTTTACCTGCCGACGCCATTGCGTCGCAACGAAAGGATGGACCATGAATTTCCCCCGCTTACCCGCACTGTTGCTGCTGGTGTCGACCGCTGTTGGCGCCCACTCGCACGCGCTCGCGCAGACCCCATCCGCGCGCGCGGCCAACGCCGCCGACACATCCATGCTGGCCGACGCCCGTAAAGGTTTTCGCACCACAACGATCCGCAAGCCACGCGCGCAAGAACCCATCCCCGCGCCGCCCGCCGATATCTTCAAGCTCGTGCGTTACGATGCCGCCCCGGGCAAACTCGGCGCTTACCTGACACCCGATCCAAAAGATGGGAAAAAGCATCCGGCCATCGTCTGGATGACCGGCGGCGATTCCAGCAGCATTGGCGATGTCTGGTCGCCGAGTCCGGCCGACAACGACCAGAGCGCGAGCGCTTTCCGCAAGGCCGGTATCGTGATGATGTTTCCGTCTCTACGCGGCGGCAACAATAATCCCGGCGAGCCCGAAGGTTTTCTCGGTGAAGTCGACGACGTGCTCGCCGCCGCGGCCTACCTGGCCAAACAACCCTACGTCGACCCGGACCGGATTTACCTGGGCGGGCACAGTACCGGCGGCACCCTGGCGCTGCTCACCGCCGAGATCTCACCGCGCTTTCGCGCTGTCTTCGCTTTCGGCCCGGTCGGAGAGATCGGTAGCTACGGTGGCCGCTTTACCAGCTTCAATCCCGCCGATCCGCGCGAAGCCTTGCTGCGCTCGCCAGCGCGCTGGCTGGCATCGGTGCGCTCGCCTGTGTTTGTCATCGAAGGCGCGACCGGCAACATCGATTCGCTGCTCGCCATGCGCAGCGCGACGAGCAACCCGCACATCCGTTTCGTTCCGGTCAAGGGCGCGAATCACTTCAGCGTGCTGGCGCCTGCGAACCGCGTGATTGCGCAGAAAATCCTGCACGACAGCGGTGCGCTCACCAACATCACGCTGTCGGCGCCGGAAATGACGCCCTGAGCGTCCTGCTGCGTACGCCGCTGCCGGGCCGGACGTTGGTTCCATCCCGTGAGCGGCGCTGGCGAATTTCATAACGCGACAACGCTCTTTTCGGCATTGCCGCGCCACCGGCTTGCTCGCAGAATGGCAGATTGCTAACGACTGCCTGCCTCGGAGCGCGACCATGATTACTCGGAAAACCGGCCTCTTTCTGCTCATCGCCATGTTGGTGCTGCCCCTGGCGGGGCGCGCGCAAACCCGCGTGATCGAACTCGATGCCAACGCGGTCGATGGCACTCTGGCACCGGCATTCAATATGTCCATCGGCGCCGGGCGCGCCAACGAAGGTCTGCGCGCCGACTGGCAGCAGCAGCTCGCACAGATCAAACGCGACGCCGGTTTCAGATACATCCGCATGCACGGACTGCTGTCCGACGACATGGCCGTGTACCGGGTCGACGCGCAGGGCAAGGAACAATACAACTTTCAATATATCGACGCCCTGTACGATTATCTGCTGAGCATCGGCGTCAAACCGTTCGTGGAACTGGGCTTCATGCCGTCGCACATGGCCAGCGGCGATAAAACCATCTTCTGGTGGCGCGGTAACGTCACCCCGCCCAAAGACTATGCGGCATGGGAGCGCCTGATCAAGGCCCTGGCCGGGCACTTTACCGAACGTTATGGGGCCGATGAGGTGGCAAGCTGGTATTTCGAAGTCTGGAACGAGCCGAACCTGGACGGCTTCTGGGCAGGGTCGCAGGAAGATTATTTCAAGCTGTACCGCCATGCCGCGCGCGCGCTCAAGAGCGTCAACGCCAATTACAAGGTGGGCGGTCCCGCTACGGCCGGCGCGGCGTGGATACCGGAAATGATCGCTTACTGCACCCGCCATGGCGTACCGCTCGATTTCGTCAGCACCCATACCTACGGTGTCGACCAAGGCTTCCTGGACGAATATGGCAGCACGGGCACGGTGTTGAGCAAGGACGACGCTGCGATCAGCGGCGATGTGATCGGCAGCCGCAAGCAAATCGCGGCATCAGCCATGCCCGGCCTGGAGCTGCACTACACCGAATGGAGTTCCTCGTACACGCCGGCCGACCCGAGCCACGACAGTTATCAGCAGGCCGCCTATATCCTGCAAAAGCTCAAGCAGGTCGGCGCCACGGCCCAGTCGATGTCGTATTGGGTGTTTACCGATATTTTCGAAGAAGCGGGGCCGCGCATGGAGGCATTTCACGGCGGCTTTGGCCTGATGAATACCCAGGGAATCAAAAAGCCGGCCTATTTCGCCTATCAGTTCCTCAACCAGCTGGCGCCAGCCGCACTGAAAAACAGCGACAGCCAGTCGTTCGCCAGCACCGACCGGCAGGGCAGCGTCCAGCTGCTGCTGTGGGATTACACGCGCACCCTGCCCGAGGCGGTGAATAACCAGCAGTACTTCATCAAGGACCTGCCGCCGAAGGACAAAGGCAAGGTCGATATCCGCCTGCGCGGCCTGGCACGCGGCAGCTACACGGTGGATATCTCCACGGTCGGCTACCGGCGCAACGACGCCTTTACCGCCTACATCGGCATGGGGTCGCCCAAGCAGTTGGCGAAAAACCAGGTCGCCGCCCTGAAATCGCTCGCGAGCGGCAAGCCGGACGAGCAAAGAATGGTGCGGGTGGGCGCCGACGGCCGCCTTGCCCTTACCCTGCCGCTGCGCGAAAACGATGTCTACCTGCTTGAACTACGCGCCAGGAAATAGACCCACAACAGATTGACTGTACTGTTAGCAAATTCACATTCAGGCATGCCGATGGGCGCAACCTGCGGCGTTCCGGAAGACGCCGCTGCGATGAACGACGCCGAGAGCAGCGCTCCTGCGTCGTTGCACGTCAGATCAAACAGACTCATCGTCGCCGGGAGCGGGGGTCGGATTTCCGTCGTGACGGATATACATTCCTCCGCTCGTGAAGACCCCAGTGTGCTCGGCAGTCAAAACCGTCCTTTTATCAACCTCCGTGACCCACAACGGTCGCCAATATTCAGTCATTTGCAGGCGTGAAGCACACCGTTCTCTGAAGCTACGGTTCCCTTCGTCGAAAAAAATCCGGAAGATGTCGTTAACAATGAAAGAGGAACCCATCTCCCTTTCGGCGTTATCGTTTTGCAGATGCGGTGGGAGAGCACGGTCCAGCGATTCCATCTTTTCCCGAAGCAGTCTCCAGAAGCTTTGACGATTTCCTTTGGAATGGTAGTCGGAGGCTGCTTCATCGGCAGCAAGATAGATGGCGACGCGCGCGCGAACACCATATTCATATCTCAAATACCTTGTAGGCATACCGACTACAAGCTCGCCGAAACGATTTGTTTTTTCAAAAGTCCACTCCTGGTCAGACTCGGCGAACGTATCCGCAATCCCGGTTAAAGCACGAAACTGGTCAATCGTCTTCAGGATGAGCAAAAGCTTGCATACGCCTTCAATCAGCGCGAACGACTGCCGTGGCCTGTCTTTTTCAATGACATCATTTTCTGGTGGGTCAACCGCCATGATTTCAAGCCGTCTATTAGCATCCACACTCGTGTGTACACACACCGAGGTCGTTGCCGGCTTTGGGCGAGAATGTTTCCATCCGACCGAAAATTGGTAATCAAGTTGCTCTAACCCTTCGAGAATCCGCTGACCCCGGTCATCGCTGCGCCCTCCCTTGCTTTCGAAGACATGCCAATGTTTCTTTTTCGACTGGATTAAATAGTCCGGCGACTTGTTTTTCGCTGAATCGAATTTGATGAGCGCTTTGGTGTAAATGCTTTTGTGGAGGCAGAATTCCAGTTGTTGGCCTCCGGCTGCAAGCCAGTTTTGAGCCGTCAAGAAAGTCCCGATTCCTCCGAGAGTGAAAGACAACAGGTTTTTATCCGAAGCTTCGACATGTCGCAAGAAGGGAAGTATCGTCCATGCGTCGTTGATATCTTTTTGAACGCAGCAGATAACTGATTCGAGTCGAGAGAAAAGAAATCGTTGAAGTTCCGCAGCTTCAGCAGCACTCATCGCCAGACGCGAGGTCCACATACTTTGAGGTCCATACCCGCCTTCAAGCGCGGCGCGCTTTACATCCTGCTTGTTGATCACGGGGTGACCGGCAAGCGTCGTCTTCGCCCCAAATGGCGCAACCGACGTCGTTTTGAAGTTAGCATGGATGAACCCCAACGGCTTTTTGTAAGCAGCGCTACCGGTCGGTTTGGTCGCAACAGTTAACGATGTCGCTGACTTGGGGACGTAGTAAGTAAAGGGATTGCCTTGGGGCGGCGGTGGTGGCGGCGGCGGCAGCAGCAGCGCCTTTTTAGGCTTGGACGCAGTCTTTTTTGGTTTTGACATAGAATCACGTTGAGTAGATTTCGGAAGACAGCATCGGGCTCATGAGTCAGCAACATTTCCGGTCTTAGCGCTGAAAGTGGCAGGTCCCGGCGATGCCGGCATCGGCTCGCCCCGCCACGCGGCTGTCTGGTGTACTGCTCCCATCTTGCGCGCCAACCCGGCAATCTCCTCGCGCAGTGTGGCCGGCCGGAGCACCCCCAACCGCGTTCCGTTCAAAATTCACTTAGCAAGTCTATTGCCTAATTGGAAAGATAGAAAGCGTTTGTCGTTATTTTTTTTTGGCAATGTATCTTGCTAAGATGGATGACTGGCGCAATGTGCCATTCAGTTTTGTCGGCAATGCCGCACCCGACCCACTTTTTACCTCTCCGCCGGCGCACGCAAGGCCCGGCCTTACCACGACAGGATGCATTGATGCAGGAACAACATCGCAGTCTGAGCGAACAAATCGGCAAGCTGCCCGCCGAATCCCGACGCAAGCACCGCATCCGTTTCCACCAGGGCTGGTGGCGTGCTTTCGTGCTCGCCGAGGCCGCCGGCCCCCATCCGCTGCGCGCCGGCGAAACGGTTTTCAATATGCTCAACGACGGGGAGTCGTCGGAAAAGAACCTGTTCGGCCCCTGCGCACTGGCGCTCAGCGCCGGCGCTTACGACGCCGACCCGGCCCGCGCGTGACTGGCCAGGCGCCGCGCCGCTCGCCTGCCCGGTGCGGCACATCCTGGCGCCTGCCCCCATAGCCTCACCTTCCCGGCCATGCCCACGATAATCCATCGTGGCGGCCTTAACACAGCAAGCAACGACGATTCAACCCATGACACACGATTCCAATATTGTCGGCCAGCTCGACGCCGCCGAAGATACCTACAAGCGCAGCCGCCTGCGCACCATGCAGCGCGTGGCGCTCGGCCTGCTGCTGGCCGCCGCCGTGCTGTTTGCCATCGCCCGCTCGCAGCACGGGCAACATCCAGCCTGGGCTTACCTGGAAGCATTCGCCGAAGCCGCGATGATCGGCGCGATCGCCGACTGGTTTGCCGTCGTCGCCCTGTTCCGCCATCCGCTCGGCATTCCGCTGTGGCATACCGCAATCATCCCCAACAGCAAAGCGAGCATCGGCGCCAACCTGGGCAGCTTCGTGGAAAACCACTTCGTGACCGAGGAAGGCGTGGCCGAACGCATCCGGCAAGCCGACCTGGCCGGCCGCGCGGGCGCATGGCTGTGCGACCCGCTCAATGCCGGGCAAGTGAGCCAGGCGCTGGCCGGCGTGCTGGCGCAAGTGCTCGACAAGGTGGACGACGAGAAGATGCGCACCCGTATCGGCGACCTCGCCAGCGCCGAGCTGGGCAAGCTCGATCTGTCGGGCATGGCCGGCGGCTTTCTCGACACCATGATCGGCAAAGGCGCGCCACAGGCCCTGCTCGATCCGCTGCTGGAAAAGCTGATCACCTGGCTGGGCGACGACGCCAACCACGAAACCGTCGGCGAATTCATGCTGCGTTGCTTCGCGATCGAGAACGCGATGGTCAAGTCGATGGTGATCGGTTATGCACCCAAAGTCATCGGCTCGCTGCGCGAACAGGCCATCGACGTGCGCATGAATCGCGAGCATCCGCTGCGCGGCCGGATCGATAGCTGGCTGGCCGACAGCGCCCTGCGGCTCAAGGCCGATCCCGAGTGGAAGGAATCGGTGGCGCGTTACCAGGCCGATGCCCTGCGCAGCGCGGAACTGCAGGCCATGCTGGGCGGAATCTGGGATACGCTGCGGCAGCGGGTGAAAGCCGATCTGCAGGGCGCCGATCCCGTGATCGCCACAACGATGCGTCAAATCGTGCAGGAATGCGGGCGCGTGCTGGGCGCCGACCCGGCCGTGCGCAGCTGGCTCAACAGCGCGATCGAGACGGGCAGCGCGGCCCTGGTGCAACGCTATCGCGGCGACGTGGGCAAGTTCATCGAGCAGCAACTGGCCAAGTGGTCGAAAGAGGAAATGAGCACGCGCATCGAGCTGGCCATCGGGCGCGACCTGCAATTCATCCGGATTAACGGAACGCTGGTAGGCGGGCTGGTGGGACTGCTGATCCACGCCGTCGCGGGCGCGGTGTAAGCGCATCCCCGCGACCACGGAAGGACCATTCTTTATCGCCGAAAACGACGATAAAGAGTTCGATCTTGAGGAAACCCATCGCACCTGGCTGGAAGCGCCGGTGATCGATGCATCGCCCCGAACACGCGCGCTACGGTTTTTCGGCGTTCTCGACCGGTGGTTTTTTTGCCGGCTTTAACTTGGCACGCTCGCGCCGTTTCTTTTCGATCTCGACCACCGATTCGAACTTGCGTCCCTCGCGCCGCATTTTTTCCATTTCCATCGCCGCTTCCTGCGCTTCGAGCGGGATCCTCGGTTTATACAAGGGAATCAATCCATAGCCCTTGCCATCATGATCAATCCACATCGGCCAGCGCTTGAAGAACGCGCCGGTGGTGCCGACCGCAGTCACGATGATCATCAACGCAGTCCACTTCCCCATCAACAGTCCCTGGCGCTGCGCCCACAAGACGGTCCTTTCGCCGCCGGCCTTTTTCAACCAGCGCGTACTGAGCCACTTCGCAAGGAACCATCCGAGCACGGTGAACGGAATCGTCATCAGCCCCATTTCCCACAAAATCCCGGAGTTGCCCGGCGGGTAAATCAAGCGCTGCGTATCGGCCGACAAAAGGTCGATGCGCTTGCCGCGCTCAATGTAGGCAATGGCCGCAAACGAAAACGGTATCGACAAGAGGATCAACGCAATGAGGGAACGGAAACGCGACCAGTTCAGCGCGACTGAAATCGTTGTCTTGAGGTTTTCCAAGGTCTGCTGGACATAGGCTTCGGAAACCGAGCGGCTCACGCGTTCCACAACCGCGTTGGGAGCGAGCCCTTCCGACGTCGCGTCGATCACCATCTGGTTCACTTCCGACTCCATGAATGGCGCGATCGCTTTGCCGGCTGAACGATAAAACCACGGCGACCAGCGCGAGCGACCGGCGCTCACGGCCGCGAGGGCTTTAAAGTCGCTTTCCAGCAATGCTTCCAACACCCCGCCGGCGTCGAATATCTGTGGATCGGTGCCGAACATCACCCAATGCGATGTGACGCCGCGCACCTCGATCGACAGCTCGCAAAATGGCATGGTGCATTGATACACAAACTCCACCGCCGCCTTTTCGCGGAACACATCCACGTGTTCAAGGGCGATATCGCCGTGACTGGCCAGGCTGGCAAATCCGACTTTGCACAGGGCCGCATGCACATGCTCGGGCGTGCCTTCGGGATAGCGGCCCGAGAAACCCGGATTGGTATAAGTCACTGTCGAGGTTACTTTGGTCAGGTAGCCATGCCCGGAACAGCCGGTGCAGGTGACTTCGCCCGACCCACCGCAGTTGCCGCACTGGTTTTGCCCGGACCCGCCGCAGTGAAAGCAGGTGACCCGGCCTCCCGAACAGGAACCGCACGAGCGATGCTGCGTTTCGGAGCGGCTATGGCCGTTGTAGTCGGTCACGGTTCGATGCTGGACAACAGTGCCGGAACCGCCGCAGCTCGAGCAGCTGACGCGCCCGGAACCCGAGCAGCCCCCGCACCGGACCTGGCCCGAGCCGGAGCAGCGGTCGCAGCATACCCTGCCCCGGCCATTGCATCCATTGCAGGTATACGTATGGAACAGGCGCCGCGGGTGGGTGCGAAGGCGGGTTCTGGCGGAAATTGCCGCATAGGCCTGGTTCCTGACCGAATGCACCAGGCTATCCATGGTCTCGGGACGCGTCAATTCCGCGCGCCCCTGCACTGCGGCTTCCTCCTGGTACCACTTCCAATCGGCCGTGCCAAAATCGCCCTGGCCCGGGTGGTGGACACCATGATGGTCAATCGACTCGGAACAGACCTCCAGTTCGTGCCGGATCGTGATTGTGAATTGACGCACGACAGGGCGCGCGTCGCGCACCACCAGGTCGGTAACGTTAAACCGGGTCGCACGCTCGATATACCCGGCAGCCGTGGCTTTGCAGCTGTCCAGATAGCGCTGCAAGAAACTATCGTCAGCCCCCATGCGCCTCGCTCCTTCGATACAAGATGGCCGGGCTCAATGAAAGCGGCAGCAAGATGCGCTGTGGGGACATGATCGACTCTTCGAATGACGTTAAAAAGTTGATCTTAACACAATAGTCATTGCAATCGACACTGGGAGGCACCCACACCGCTGCGTTCCAATACAAATTGTCTTGCATGAAATGGTTTGATAGAATTCATCTTGCTCTTTTTATATTGCACGCATACCTGATGGATCATCCCAGCATGGGCAATGGCAAGCACTTACCTCACCCGCACACCATGGCGCGCCGCCCGCCCGGCGCCGTCACGCGCCTGCTGTGGCTGCTCGCCTGCCTGCTGGCCGCGCCGATGAGCCCTGCCGCTCCGCTGCCGGACCAGCCCTCCGCGCGCCAGCGCTGTGCCGCCACCGATGCCGCCCAAGCCCCGCGCATCTTCGCCGCCCTCGGCAAGGAACGTCACGCCGCGCTGAAAAAAGTGCTGGCCGCCGGCGACAATCCGAACCCGTGCCATCGCGGGCGCACGCCGCTGATGATCGCGGCCGCCGGCGGCGACGCCGACGCCCTGCACATGCTGCACCAGGCCGGCGCCGTCATCGATGCGCCGCTCGATGCGCAAGGCGGCACGGCGCTGCACGCAGCCCTCGCCGCCGGCCAGTGGCGCGCTGCCGCCACCCTGCTCGAACGCGGGGCCGATACCCGCCTACGCGACGACTACGGCAACACCGGCTTGCACCAGCTGGCCAACAGCGCCCACAGCGCCGACCCCGGCGCGCAGGACGCGCTGGCCGACAGCATGCTCAAACTCGGCGCCGCGCTCGACGCGCCCGGCCCGCAGGCCTGCACGCCGCTGATGCTGGCCATCGACGCCGGCAAGCGCGAACTGGCCGCCTTCCTGATCGACCAGGGCGCCGATCCGGCCTTGCGCAACGCGCGCGGCGAGAACGCGCTGGCCATCGCGCGCCGGCGCGCCCTGCCCGCCATGATCGACATGCTGGAACGCTGCATCGGCCAACGGGCGCCGCGTTGCGCCGGCAACGCCACGGCGGCGCGCTACTCGACCAGATAGCGGCGCCACGCACACACGCCACCTCCCATCGCCGAATACTTTTTGAACCTCACAAAACGGAAAGCAGCGCATGAGCGACACCACAGCAGCGAGCAGCACGGACGGCAACGCCAGGATCGGCATCCACGAAGGCAGCATCGGCCTGCCCGCCGGCTATGAGGACCGCACCAGCAACATCTTCACGCCGGCCAACCTGCAGAACCAGCCCAACCTGAGCATCGCGCGCGACTGGCTGGCCGAGGGCGAAGACCTGGCCGCCTATGTCGACCGCCAGATCGCCCTGCTCAAGGCGCGCCTGGCCAGCCACAAGCTGCTCGCGCGCGCGCCCGAACGCCTTGGCCGGCACGACCCGGCCCTGGCCGGCGAACGGATCGAAGCCCAGTACAAGAACGGCGCCCAGACCATCCGCCAGCGCCAGGCCGCGTTTTTGATCGGACCCCGGCGCGCCCTGATCCTCTCGGCCGCCACCGCGCGCCCGTTCGACCAGGATTTCGACACGCTCTGGCGCGGCTGGCTGGATAGTTTTGCGCCGCCCGCCGACGATGCCGCCAGCGCCGCAGGAGGCGCTGGCTTGAGCACCCCGTAACGCCCAACGGAAGGCCCGCCATGCTCGAAGCTGCCCGCATTACCGACCCGATCGCCCACACCAGCGCACTGACCGGTTTCCTGGTCGGCGCAGTCATCGGGATCGCACTGATCGCCGCCGTCGCCTTTGCCACCTTCACCTGCGGCTTCGGCGTGGCCCTGCTGGCCGGGATGGCCGCCGGCCTGGGAGCGAGCGGCATCCTCGCGCTCGGGGAGGGCATCGGCAAGATGTTCTCCTCGCCGGCCGGCACCATCCTCACCGGTTCGATGAACGTGTTCACCAACAACCTGGCGGCGGCGTACGCCACCGTCAGCACGGTCGCCTGCAGCAACCATCCGCCCGCGCCGGTGGTGGCCGACGGCTCTGGTAACGTCTTCATCAACGGCCTGCCGGCGGCGCGCAAGACCGACGCCATTGTCTGCGGCGCCAAGATCGACGGCGGCTCGAACAATGTCTTTATCGGCGGCGGCACCGTGCGTTACAAGGAAGTGGCCGACGAAGTGCCGCCCGGGCTGCGCACCGCGGTCGACTGGGCCTTCGCGCTGGCCGGGCTGGCGGGCGGCCTGGGAGGACTGGTCAAGGCGTCCGGCGGCTTGTCGAAGGCGGTGCTGCCGTGCGCCGCCAAATTCATCGGTGGCTTTGTGATCGGCGAAGCGGTCAGCCGCTATGTGGTGGCGCCGGTGGTCGGGCGCGTCATGGGCGGCTTGTTCGGCAAGCCGGTCGACGTGGCGACCGGCCGCAAGCTGCTGCTGGCGCAGGACGAGATCGACTTTATCGTGCAAAGTCCGCTCAAGCTGGTCTGCTCGCGCTTCTACGCCAGCAACCTGACGCACGAGAGCAGTCTGGGACGCGGCTGGGTGCTGCCCTGGGACCTGCGCCTGCAGCAGCGCGACGGCAAGATCTGGTACAGCGACGCACAAGGACGCGAAACCGGTTTTCCGCTGGTGCAGCCGGGGCACACCGCCTTCAGCGAAGAAGAACAATGCTACCTGGCCTGCAGCGCCGACGGCCGCTTCATCCTGTACACGCTCAACGAAACCTACTTCGATTTCGGCCACCTCGACCTGGCGACGGAAAAAATCGCCTGGGTGCGCCGGGTGGAGGACCGCAGCGCGCAGTCGATCAGCTACGAACGTGACGACGACCGGGTGAGCACGATCCGCACCAGCGGCGGCCAGCAACTGCAACTGCACTACAGCGCCCTGCCGGCGCGCCTGACGATGATCGAATGCACCCACGGCGGTGCCCCGGGGCCACTGGTGCGCTACGACTACGACGGCGCCGGCCAGCTGGCGTCGGTCCTTGACGCGAACGGCGACGTGGCGCGCCGCTTCACCTGGGCCGGCCCGCTGATGGCCAGCCACACCAACGCCCTGGGACTGGTGGCCAGCTACACCTGGGGCGAGGTGGACGGCCAGGCGCGCGTGCTGGCCTGCCGTTCCAGCGAAGGCGAACACACCACCTTCCGCTACGACGTGGCCGCGCGCCAGAGCTGGGCCACCGATGAACAGGGCCGCACCGCGCACTGGGTCTACGACGCCAATTTCCAGATCGTCGAATGCACCGACCTCGATGGCGGCGCTTACCGCATGCATTACAACGGCGCCGGCCAGCCGACCCTGATCGAGCTGCCCGGCGAGCGCACCGTCGCTTTCGAATTTGACGCCGCCGGCCGCATCGTCAGCGAAACCGACCCGCTGGGACGCGTGACCCGCACCGCCTACGACGGCAACAGCCTGCGCGTGAGCCAGCTGGTGCTGGCGGACGGGGGCCGCTGGAGCGCCGCTTACGACTACCTGGGCCGCCTGCTGCACAGCACCGATCCGCTCGGGCGCCGCCACGCTTACGAATATGGCGACGGCCTCGATCCCCTGCCGCTGGCCAGCATCGACCCGCGCGGCGGGCGGCGCAGCATGGCCTGGAACGGGCGCGGCCTGCTGGCCAGCTACACCGATTGCTCGGGCAAGACCACGCGCTACGACTACGATGCCGACGGGCGCCTGGAAGTGGCCACCAACGCGCTCGGCGACGTGACCCGCTTCGAGCACCTGCGCACCGGCGAAGCGGTGCGGGTCACGCTGCCCGACGGCAGCAGCGAGCAGTTCGCGTACGATGCCGGCGGCAATATCGTCGAGTGGCGCAAGGGAACCGTGCAAACGCGCCAGTGGCTGCGCAATGCGCGCGGGCAGGTGATCGACGCCATCGACCCTGCCGGGCGCCACCTGCACTACCGCTACGACGCGCAAGGCCGGCTGGTCGAGATGGCGAGCGACGCCCACAGCCGTTACCTGTTCGAGTACACGGCGGGCGACCGCGTGGCGCGCGAGGTGCGGCCCGATGGCGTGGAACGCCACATGCGCTACGACGCCGCCGGCAACCTGCTGGCGATCGACAGCGTGGGGGTGGCGGCCGGCGGCGAGCGGCCGCGCCGCACCATGGCGTTCGAACATGACAAGATGCGGCGCATGCTGGCGCAGGTCACCGCCACCGCGGCGACCCGCTTCGCCTGGGACGATGGCGACCGCCTGCTGGGCGGCGTGCGGGTACCGAGCGACGAGGGCGCGGCGCTCGGCATGGCCGCCAGCGAGGTGCGCTTCGACTACGACAAGGGCGGACGCCTGCTCACGGAACACGGCGACCAGGGCGCGCTCGGCTACACGCTCGACGAACTCGATAACCTGACGGCGCTGAACCTGCCGCACGGGCAGCGCATCGACATCCTCAGCTACGGCGCCGGCCATGTACACCAGATCCGCAGCGCCGGGCACCTGATCAGCGACTTCGAACGCGACGACCTGCATCGCGAAATCGGCCGCACCCAGGGGCTGCTCACGCAGCGCATCGGCTACGACCAGCTGGGGCGGCGCGCCTGGCAATCGAGCGGGGGCCAGAGCGAGGCGCTGGCGCCGGGCCAGGGACGCCTGTGGCGCAGTTACCGCTATGCCGCCTCGGGCGACCTGGCCGAACAGCGCGACAATCTGCGCGGCGGCATCGAGTTCCAGTACGATCCGGCCAGCCACCTGCAACGCCAGACGCGCGCTGGCGCGCACGAGCAGGAGCAGTTCGCGTGGGATGCGGCCGGCAATCTGCTCGACGACGTCAAGCGTGCCAGCCGCGGCGCGGTCGAGGGCAACCGGCTCAAGGTATGGCAGGATATCCGGCTCGAATACGACGCCTGGGGCAACCTGCTCACCAAGCGCAAGGGCGCGCACCAGGTCCAGCACTTCACCTTCGACGCCGAGGACCGCCTGGTCAAGGTGCGCACCGAGAACCTGCGCGGCATCATGGAAATGCAATTCGATTACGATCCGATCGGGCGCCGCATCGCCACCCGCGAGCTGCGCATCGAAGCGGGCGGCAGCGCGCGCAGCGAGACCCGCCGCTTCGTCTGGCAAGGCTTGCGCATGGTGCAGGAGGTGCGCGACAGTGGCGTGAGCAGCTACGTGTACAACCCAGACGCCCGCTACACGCCGCTGGCGCGCATCGACGCGGCGCTCGATGCAGCCATCGGCGCGGCGGCGGCCGCCGCAGTCATCGAGCGGGCGCGCGTGTATCACTTCCACACCGACCTGGTGGGCACGCCGCTGGAGGTGACCGACGAGGCGGGAGAACTGGCGTGGGCCGGCAAATACAGCGCCTGGGGCAAGCTCGACAAGGGCGACGACGCCGCGCTGGCGGCGCGCATCGAGCAGCCCCTGCGCATGCCGGGACAGTACGCCGACCACGGCACCGGATTGCACTACAATACTTTCCGCTTCTACGATCCGGACATCGGCCGCTTCATCAGCCAGGACCCGATCGGGCTCGAGGGCGGCGAGAACCTGTATGCGTACGCCCCCAACCCGACCGGGCGCATGGACCCGCTGGGCTGGATTGCCGAGACGGCGCCGGGCTACCATGTGTACGGCCTGTACGAGCCGGGTGCGACCAAGCCATACTATGTCGGCATTACCGACGACCTGGACCGGCGCGCCGGCGAGCACCGGACAGCGAGTCGGTTGACTCCTGAAGCGCAAATGAGACCGATCGCGGAAAACGTGACATATGGCGAGGCGCGCGGCATCGAGCAAGCGCGGATCGAGCATCATGGTACCAAGACGGGCACGATCGGGTCTGACCTGGCGGACGCCGCGACCTATGCGGAACGCGGCAACAAGGTCGCCTCGTTCGACCACGCCAACACCACGCGTCCGGCAGCGCGCCAGACGTATTTTGAAGATGCCTACAAGGCTGAAAAAACCAAACTCAGTGGCGGCTGCGGCTGAACTGATACAAGGAGAAGTTATGGGATGGTGGAACGCGCCGGAAAATCCGGATCTGACCGTGGGCGATACCGTGCTCGATTTGACACGGCGTTTTTTGATCGACTTCAGCCGCGAGTACCAGGAAGACTTGTCGCGCAAACCGACCTTGCAGGAACTGGAATATGCGCTGAACCTCGGATTCAAGGTCAACCTCGACGACGAGATCGTATCCGGCTTCGAAGAGCTCGAAGTCAAGCAAGTGACGATCAAGACCGCCAAGCGCGCGAAGCGGCAAAAGGCGAAGCCGGGCGATATTTTCGCCTACAAACTCGACGACGGGCGCTGGGGTTTTGGCCGCATCGTGACCAAAATGTCGATCGGGGCGCTGGCCGAGTTCTTCGACTACACGGCCAACCAGCCGGCGTTCGATTACAGCAAAATCGACACCTGGCTGGTTCCACCGATCACGATCAGTCCGTACACCCTGTTCGAAGGTCAAGTGGAAGGCGATTGGCGGATCATCGGTCATACGCCCGACTTCACGCCGGATGAGCGATATAAAGATCTGCGCTTCGTGTATGGGGACCCGGTTTGGATGGCGGTCGATATTTTCGGCAAGTCGGAATCGGTCAGTGCGGCTGTCGCGCAAAAATATCCCTCCTATTCCGCACGCGGGGACAGGAATGTCAAGGATGACATTGCGGCCTATTTGGCTGGCAAGCCAATTTAGCGTCACGCCGGTTCGAAGGAGCGCATGATGGGATGGTGGAATGCACCGGGCAACCCGGAGGTGGCTGCCGGTGACGCCGTGCTGGACACGGTGCGCCATTTCCTCCGCGATGTGAGCCGCGCCTATCAGGACGGCCTGTTACGCAAACCGACATTGCAGGAACTGGAGTATGCGCTGAGCCTCGCAATGAAGGTCGACGTCGATAACGATATCGTCTCCGGTTTTGAAGAGCTTGAAGTCAGGCAGGTCAGCATCAAGAGCGCGAAGCGTGGGAAGCGGCAAAAGGCGAAACCGGGCGATATTTTCGCCTTCAAGCTTGACGATGGACGCTGGGGATTTGGCCGCATCGTGATCAAGATGACGGCTGGTGCGCTGGCCGAGTTCTTCGACTACACGGCCAGCCAGCCGGTATTCGATTACAGCAAAATCGACGCCTGGCTGATTCCTCCACTGACGATCAGCGCCCATATGCTGTTCGAAGCTAAAGTTGAAGGCGACTGGCGGATCATTGGCCATACGCCGGAGTTCACGCCGGACGAACAATACAAGGATCTGCGTTTCGTTTACGGCGCGCCGGACTGGACTGCCGTCGATATTTACGACAACGAAGAACCTGTCAGTGCGGAGGCGGCAAAACGATATCCATCTTACTCGATGCGAGGCGACGCGAATGTGAAGGCTGATATTGAAGCCTATCTGGCCGCCAAGCGACAATGAGACTGCTCCAACAATGCTGGCCCGGATGAAAGGACGACGCGATGGGATGGTGGAATGCACCGGAAAAGCCCGATATGATGATCGGCGACGCCGTGCTGGACGCGGTGCGGCATTTCCTGCGTGCTGTCAGTGGCGAATACCAGAAAGGCCTGGCGCGCAAACCGACGCTGCAGGAACTGGAATACGCACTGAACCTGGCCTTCAAGGTCAATGTCGACAGCGCTGTGCTGGACGGCATCGACGAGCTGGAATTGAAACAGCTCGTGCTGAAAACCGCCAGGCGCCCAAAGAGGCACAAGGTAACACCCGGCGATCTGTTTGCCTACAAGCTGGAAGATGGCCGCTTCGGATTCGGCCGGGTCATCGCGGACGCCTCGGTCGGTGCGTTTGCCGAAATCTTCGACTATTTCGCCGCGCAGCCGGTCTTCGATTACACCAGGATCGATACCTGGCTGGTGCCGCCGGTGCCGATCGAAAGCTATTCGCTGCTCGAAACGCGTTCAATCGGCGACTGGCGCATTATCGGCCATACCCCGGACTTTGTGCTCGGACCCAAATACAGGGCTTTACGTTACGTGTACGGCTCCAACCCGAACACGCTGATGTGGCAGGATATGGATGGTAACAAGGGGCCGATCACCCCCACCGAGGCGCAGGGACTGCCGCGCTACGTCGGCCTGGACGATTACCTGTTCGAGCAGCATATCGCCAGCCATGTTCAAGCGCGTAAGGCAGCCCGATAAGCGCACCTGACGCCGCCGCCGGCGCAATCAACAAGGAGACAAGATGGGTTGGTGGAACGCGCCGGAAGCGGCCGGTGTGACAACAGGGGACGCCGTACTCGACTCGGTGCGGCATCTCCTGCGTGATGTCAGCCGCGAATATCAGGACCACCTGGCGCGCAAACCGACCTTGCGGGAACTCGAATATGCCCTGACCCTGGCGTTGAAGGCCAACGCCGACAGCGCTCTGCTGGACGGCATGGACGAACTCGATATCAAGCAGGTGGTGCTCAAGACATCCAAACGACCGAGAAGGCAAAAAGTCAGCCCTGGCGATATCTTTGCATATAAATTAGCGGATGGGCGTTTTGGATTCGGACGCATCGTCAGCGATGCGTCGCTGGGCGCGTTTGCCGAAATTTTCGATTACTTCGCCGCTCAGCCGGTGTTCGACTATTCCCGGCTGGACAAATGGCTGATACCGCCGGTGCCGATCGAGAGCTATTCGCTGCTGGAAGTACGTTCGATGGGAGATTGGCGCATTATCGGACAGTCGCCCGGTTTCGTTGCGGGTGCGCAGTTCAATAGCCTGCGTTACGTCTATGGTTCCTCGCCCAATACGCTGGTCGCCACCGATGTATTCGGAAACAAAGAACCCATCAGTGCTGCCGATGCGGTCAATTTGCCGGAGTATTGCGCGTACGACGATCTGAGATTCGGCAAATTGGTCGCACCGCATGTACCGCCCTTGAAGAACGAAAAATGAGTACTGGCGTCGAGCTATGCGGGGCCAGACAGGCAACGTCCGCTACGCAATCACATTAAGGGGAAACCATGGGTTGGTGGAAGGTGCCGGAAGTGGCGGATGCAACAACAGGCGATGCGGTGCTCGATTCGGTCCGGCATTTTCTGCGTGCTGTCAGCCGCGAATACCACCAAGATCTGTCGCGCAAACCGACCTTGCGGGAACTGGAATATGCGCTGACCTTGGCTTTCAAGGTCAATGTCGGCTGCGATATTCTCGATGGTGTTGACCAACTCGACGTGCGGCAGGTCGTGATGAAGACCGCCATGCGTCCGAAAAGACACAAAGTGGCTCCTGGAGATATTTTTGCGTACCGGCTTGAAGACGGTCGTTTCGGGTTTGGCCGCGTCGTCAGTCTTGCTTCCGTCGGCGCGTTTGCCGAGATCTTCGACTATTTTTCCGATCAACCAGTGTTTGATTACAGCAAGCTCGATACATGGCTGGTGCCTCCGGTGCCGATCGAGAGTTACGCGCTGCTGGAGACCGGTTCGATTGGCGATTGGCGCACCATCGGCCACACGCCCGATTTCGTGCCCGGCCCACAATTCGATTGCCTGCGTTACCGCTACGGGTCCACCCCGAACACGCTGATGGCGATCGATATCTACGGCAACAAGGCGCCGGTCAGCGCCGCCGAAGCCGACGGCTTGCAGGAATACGCGTCCTACGATGATTTCACCTTGAATGAATTCATCGCCAGCCAGCTTCTGCAGAAGCGGGAGAAATAATGGGATGGTGGAATTCACAGGACAAGCCGGATGTCATTGTGGGCGATGCCGTGCTGGACTCGGTGCGGCACTTGCTGCGCGATGTGAGCCGCGAATATCAGTACGATGTGTCGCGCAAACCGACCTTGCAGGAACTGCAATACGTCTTGACTCTCGCATTCAAGGCCAGCGTTGACGAGCAAGTCGTTTCCGGTGTCGAAGAACTCGACGTCAAGCAAGTGGCGATCAAAACCGCCAGACGTCCGAAGCGGCAAAAGGCCAGGCCGGGCGATGTATTCGCCTTCCAACTTGACGATGGACGGTGGGGCTTCGGCCGTATCGTCAGCGACTGTACGATCGGTGCGGTTGCCGAGTTTTTCGACTACACGGCCGGCCAGCCGGTATTTGACTACGGCAAGATCAACACCTGGCTGATTCCACCGATCTCCATCAGTTCCCATAGCCTGTTCGAAGCGCGCATCGAAGGCGACTGGCGCATCATCGGCCACACACCCGACTTCGCGCCGGACGAGCGCTACCGGGATCTGCGCTTTGTCTACGGCGATCCGCACTGGATTGCCGTTGGTGTTTTCGGTATCAGCGAATCGGTCAGCGCGAAAGTGGCGGGACGCCATTCCCTGTATGCCTCACGTGGCGACCGTAATGTAAAAAATGAAATCAAACGCTACCTGGCCGGCAAGCCCTTGTATTGGACGGGGAATTGAACATGTCGCCTGACAACCGCGCTTGCGCACAAGCCGCGTCGACGCGCCACAAGTGATCGATTTGTCGCTTTCATCATCTTAATATCCGAACATTTCATATTGCCCAGCAACATCACTGGCGCGAATAATGCATATAGCCGAGAAATTGGCTGATATTGACGATGGTGATATGGGGCATCATAAATCAAAATTTTCTTTATAGCTGCGACTCTCCTATACTGCACTGCAACAACACACCGTTTAATCCAGGAGAGTTCCAAATGAGCAGCGCCACCTACACCCAACCGACGAACCAAGGCTTCCGCCATTACCTGACCGATGTCAGCAATGCGGCACGTGCCTTTGCCGCTGCGCTGTTTGCCGCGCAAGAGCGCCAGTTCATCGCGCAGGAAGTGGCGGTCAAGCCGACCCAGAACGAGCGTGCGCGCATGCGCAGCCACCGCAAGCTGATCGTCATGGCAAATGCCTATCAAAGCATGCATCCGAGCCTGGCTGCCGAGCTGCGCAACCTGGCATCGCGGGGTTGATCATGGAAGTCATCGAATATCTCCCGGGCGCCCTGGCAGCGATTGCCTTTGCCGTACG
This sequence comes from Massilia sp. CCM 8734, assembly GCF_011682155.1. Taxonomy (NCBI): domain Bacteria; kingdom Pseudomonadati; phylum Pseudomonadota; class Betaproteobacteria; order Burkholderiales; family Oxalobacteraceae; genus Massilia; species Massilia sp. CCM 8734. The sequence goes on along the minus strand of NZ_WHJI01000020.1, from coordinate 43,364 downwards.
CATTGCCATTTTCTTCCGCGACGGCCCTGAGCCGGAGCAAGACCAGCAAGACGCTTGATTTTCTCACCGGCCGCGTTCGTGGCCGGACGCATGACCGCGCTGCCACTGCTGCAGCGCACAAAGCCCTCCGATGTCGGGCCTGGCATTCCCCCTCAATGCCAGGTCTGACATCCCTCCCCCGGTGTCAGGTCTGACATTCGGACACGGTCTCAGCAATCGTCGGCAAAACAATTAACGCGGTCATATTCTACGCTGTGATATATTATTCAGATTGATAATGACTTTCCGTTCCCACCATGCCCGAACACCACCTCGATCTTCAACGCTTCTTCGCCGGGGCCGACAAGGCTTGCGCGCTGCTGAAAGTGCTGGTCAACCGCGACCGCCTGTTCCTGCTGTGCCAATTGTCACATCAGGAACGCAACGTCGGCGAACTTGAACAGTTGACCGGCATCCGCCAGCCGACCCTGTCGCAACAGCTCACCGTGCTGCGCAACGAGCAACTGGTCAGCACCCGGCGCGAGGGCAAGCAAATCTTCTACTCGCTCAGCAGCGCCCAGGCCACCGCCGTCATGGATGTGCTGTACCAGCAGTTCTGTTCGCCCACCCCGGAGAAGCAAGATGATGCCACCGCTCAACCCTGACCTTGTTCGCGCGTTGGTGGGCGGCGCCGTGATCGGCTTGGCCGCAGCCATGTTCCTGTTGCTAAATGGCCGCATCGCCGGCATCAGCGGCATTCTCGGCGGCTTGTTGCGTCCGGTTCGTAGCGAACTCGGCTGGCGCATCGCCTTTGTCCTTGGACTGGTGCTCTCGCCATGCGTGTTCATCCTGTTCGCTCCCTTGCCAGCGGTACACGTCGAAGCCGGCAAGACGAGCCTGATCGTGGGCGGCCTGCTGGTCGGACTCGGCACCCGCTACGGTTCCGGCTGCACCAGCGGACACGGCGTGTGCGGCATCGCCCGCCTGTCGCCCCGCTCGCTGGCCGCGACCGCCGCTTTCATGCTGGCCGGTTTCATCACGGTGTTCATGCTGCGCCATCTGTTGAACGGAGCAAGCGCATGAAAACCGTGATCACAGCGTTCGCCAGCGGCCTGGTCTTCGGCCTCGGACTGATCCTGTCGGGCATGACCGATCCGTCCAAGGTGATCGGCTTTCTGGACTTGGCCGGCAACTTCAATCCCGCGCTGGCCTTGGTGATGATCGGGGCCATTCCGGTAGCGGCGCTCGCCTTCCGCATTGCGGCGCGGCGCCCGACCGCCTTGCATCTGCCCGAAGCGCGCAAAATCGACCGTCGCCTGCTGCTCGGCGCGCTGACCTTCGGCGCTGGGTGGGGCGTGGCTGGCTACTGCCCGGGGCCGGCGCTGGCGTCGCTGGCCACCGGCGGCAGCGACGCCTTGATTTTCGTGGCGGCAATGGTGGGCGGAATGCTAATCGACGAAGTGATCGAAGCGCGGCGCAACCGGCGCTCCACGTGAATACCGCCGTCAGGGCTCCCTCGCTATAAATACCTCGATTCGCCTGTTCATTCTTTCGCAGGCGCGCCGCTCCATCGTGCTGAGCTCGTCGTCGCACTCTCTCTTGGGAACAGCATCTTCCTCGCCGACCGCCTCGATCGCCATTGCCGGTAAACCGTAGGCGCTTTGCAGTATCGTCTTCATGCTCTCCGCTTGACGCTGCGTGAGGGACTTGCCGGCTTCCACCAGCGGTTTGTCGGTCTTGCCGCGATGAACCACAACCTTCACTCTCAAATGCTTGTCCGCGTCCCTCATCCAGGCAAAGTGCTGCGTAACAGATGCGCTCCCATTACGGGTCAATGCCGAGGATCCGGCGCTGTAAAGCCAGTCGGTCGCGACTTCTTCACAACTGACTGAATCGGTTTCTTCAATAACGTCGATATCATCCGATTCCGGTTCAAGCCGGAGCTTCGGTCGCTCACGTGTCTCAGTCGCGTCCTTGAGCGCCGGAAAAATAACCAAGGCATCCGTACCGAATTTATGCCAGGGGATATCCACGCCGCGCAATATGGTGTCGCTACCAATTTGTTCGCAGGGATTAACGATCATCCCATTCCTGCTTGCAAACGCCACGGCACGCGCGAAGTTCTCCTCCGACAGTCGAACCGCGACGTTTTCCTTGCGAATGCCGAGCACTCTCCAGGAACTGTCAAGAAAAATGGCGAAGCAAAAAATCGTGGCGGCTCCCAACAGAGAAAAACATAAGATCGCTTTTTGTATCCATTCCGGGCGCTGCCTCATCCACACATCGATCCGGCTGTGCGAACCAGTGCCAACGGTGCTTGCGTCTGGAACCGGTAGTTTTCCGAAAACCACATAGCTGATGAACACGCCCGTCGTAAAAATCGGCGTAGATAGGAGCAGCGTCTCACGGTATCGCTCAAAAAATAGCGCTATATAAGCCGCCAGCGGTACTACCCCCATCGCCAGCCAGCCCCATTGCCACAGGCCTTGACGCCATGCGACCGGTGCCTCGAACGGCGACGAACCGGCGGAGCCGTTGCGATTCTTGAATAGGTAGATGGTGCGCGCGAAGACGTTGATAACCGGCCCCAGGACCAGCCGCATGAAGGGAAAACCAGCCATAAAGGCAAGAAAGTAAGCGCCCAGCAAAACCACTAAAAATGCAAAGAACAGATAGACAAAACTGATCGCATCGTCGGCGGAGATCCCACCGGGACTGAATGAGTGTCGCGCGAGATAAAAGAACGACAGAAAAACCCCCAACGCGACCGTGACAAGGTAGCCCAAGCCCACCACCGTGACAATCGTCTGACCGTAGGAGTGCCACAATGTCCACCGAGCAAGCGCTTTCTTTGAGCGCAAGGCCTGAGGATCATCTGGATCTGAAGAATCTGTATTCATGGCTCGTCCCTGAAAAAATAGAAAAAGGGTACCGAATACAGCAATTTTCCGATTGACTCATATCAAATCGTAGTCATTCCCAATCCGGCACCACACAAGCGCACGCCGCCGCAAAGATCCGCACGCCCGCCATGCCTGCGCTAGAATGCGACCCTGCAACTTCTCGCATTTCCTTTCATTTTCTACTGAACTGTATTTACCATGCGCCTAATTGTCCTTCCCCTCCTTGCCGCGCTGTGGGCCATCCCCGCCGTCGCAGCCGACCCCATCAGCCTAGACCAGGCGATGGCCCATCCCGACTGGATCGGCACGCCGGCGGAAACCGCCTGGTGGAGCTGGGACGGCAAGCAGGTGTTCTACAAACAGAAACGCAGCGGGTCGCAGTTGCGCGACATCTACCAGGCCGCGCCCGGCAAAGCGCGCGTGGTCGGCGACGCCGAACTGGCGAACCTGGACAGCGACAAGGTAATCTACAACCGCGAGCGCACGCGCTCCCTCATGCTGCGCAACGGCGACCTGTTCGAGCGCGACCTGAAAAGCGGCGCGCTGACCCAGATCACTCGCGGCAGCAATGGCATCATGGCGCCCCAGTATTCCGCCGACGGGCGCGGCGTGCAGTTCCGCGTCGGCCACGAGTGGCTCGGCTGGAATCGCGCCGACCGCCTGATTTCGCCATTGGCCGCCGTGCGCGCCACCAAAGACCCCGCCGCCGCGCCGGACGCCGACAACCTGCGCGACCTGCAACTGCGCCTGATCTCCACCCTCAAGCGCCAGAAGGAAGACCGTGACGCCGGTCGCGACCGCGCCGAACAGGAACGCCGCGCCGACGCCACGCGCGCACCGGCGCCGATCTACCTGGGCGACAAAGTCGTCATCGACGGCAGCGCCCTGTCGCCGGACGGCCGCTGGCTGCTGCTGGTAACCGCGCCCAAGGTGACCGACAAAGGCCGCATCGGCAAGCTGCCGCGCTACGTGACCGAATCGGGCTACGAAGAATTCGACGACCAGCGTGCGCGCGTGGGCCGCAACGCGCTTGTCGCGCACACGCTCAAGCTGGTCAACCTGGCCACGCGCGAGATGCGCGACCTGTCCTTCGACACCCTGCCCGGCATCACGGTCGATCCGCTGGCGGACCTGCGCAAGGCGCAAAAACTGCCCGAGCTGAAAGGCAACCGCGTGGTGCGCGTGGACGACGAGGGCGCGGCGCTCGAATGGAACCGCAGCGGCACCGGCCTGGCCGTGATGCTGCGCGCCGCCGACAACAAGGACCGCTGGATCGCCACCGTCGACCTGGCCGGCGCCACGCTCAAGCCGGCCCACCGCGTGACCGACAACGCCTGGGTCAATTCGGGCAATAACGAATTCGGCTGGCTGCCTGACAACAGCACGCTGTGGTACCTGTCGGAAGAAAGCGGCTACGCACACCTGTACACCCGCACCAGCGACGGCAAGACGCGCGCGCTCACGCAGGGCAAGTGGGAAGCGACCCGCATCCAGTGGTCGTCAGACGGCGCCACCGCGTACATGATGTGCAATCCGAAGAACCCGGGCACGTACGAAGTGTGCGCGGTCTCGAGCGCCGACGCCAGGCTGCGCGAAGTGACCGCGCTCGAAGGCGTCGAGCAGTTTGCGCTGTCGCCGGACGAGCGCAAGCTGCTGCTGCACTACTCGTCGAGCTATATGCCGACGCAGCTGGCGACGGTGGCCGTCAGTGGCGGCGCACCGAGCAAGCTGACCGACACGCGCTCGCCGGAGTTCAAGGCGCGCAGCTGGATCGAGCCGCAGTACGTCGCCGTGCCCTCGACCAAAGGCGCGGGCCAGATCTGGGGCAAGCTGTATCGCCCGGCCACGCTGGAACCGGGCAAGAAGTACCCGATCGTGATGTTCGTGCACGGCGCGGGCTACCTGCAGAATGTGAGCAAGCGCTATCCGGTGTACTTCCGCGAGCAGATGTTCCATAACCTGCTGGTCGAGAAGGGCTACATCGTGCTCGACCTGGATTACCGTGCTTCAAAAGGCTACGGCAGCGCATGGCGTACCGCGATTTATCGCCAGATGGGCTATCCGGAGCTGGAAGATTACGTCGATGGCGTGAACTTTATGGCGGCGAACCACCAGGGCGACCTGAAAAACGTTGGCGTGTACGGCGGCAGTTACGGCGGCTTCATGACCTTCATGGCGCTGATGCGCGAGCCGGACCTGTTCAAGGCCGGCGCCGCGCTGCGCCCGGTGACCGACTGGACGACCTACAACCACGAGTACACTGCGAACATCCTCAATACGCCGGATCTCGATCCGGAGGCATACCGCAAGTCGTCGCCGATTGAATACGCGGACAAGCTGCGCGGGCACCTCTTGATCTCGCACGGGATGGTGGACGACAACGTGTTCTACCAGGACTCGGTGCGCATCGCGCAGCGCCTGATCGAACTGAAAAAGGATCACTGGGAACTGGCCAGCTATCCGCTGGAACGGCACGCGTTCGTGCAGCCGGAAAGCTGGTACGACCAGTATCGGCGGATTTACCAGTTGTTCGAGCGGACGTTGAAGTAAAGTCGAGGATCAACTGATCCGGTTCCTTTACCGCTAACCTGAAGACCGTCGTTCCCGCGCAGGCGGGAACCCCAGGTATGTTTGCTAAGCGACGATGCCTTGGATTCCCGCCTGCGCGGGAAAGACGGTTTTATGGATAACGAAACTGTTTGCTATCACCTCACACCGCCAAAAAATCCAGCAACGTCAACGCCACCACCTTGGTCGCCTTGCGCAAATCCTCCAGCGCGAGGCGTTCATCGGCCTTCTTCGCATTCGACTCCGGCACCGTGCGCGGCCCGGCGCCATACAGCACCGCCGGAATTCCGTGCTCGCCATACAGGCGCGCATCCGCATACAGCGGCGTGCCCTGCGCCGTAATCTCCTCGCCGATCACCTGCCTGCCATTCTTCTGCAGGCTCGCCACCAGCTTGTCCGACCCCGGCAAGGGCCGCAGCGCGTGCGACAGCAGCAAGCGCCTGATCTCGACCCGAATCCCCGGTTCATCGCGCACGGCATCCTCGATCAGCGCCCTCACCTGCGCCTCCACCGCCACCGGATCTTCTTCCGGAATCATGCGCCGGTCCATCTTCAGCACCACTTTCCCCGGCACCACGTTGGTATTGGTCCCGCCATCGATGCGGCCCACCAGCATGGTCGGCGAATCGATGCCCGCCACTTTCGACTTGATCTTTTTCAGTTCCGGCAGTTGCCCGTAAATCGCATTCAAAATGCGCGTGGCCGCCTGCAGCGCATCGTGCCCGGTTTCCGGCATGGCGCCATGCCCGGACTTGCCGTGCACGGTCACTTCCAGCTGCAAGCAGGCGTTATGCGCGGTGACGATGTTATAGCTGAAGCCCGCCGCGATGACGAAGTCCGGCTTGGTCAGCTTTTGTTCGAGCAGCCAGCCCGGTCCCAGCAAACCGCCGAATTCCTCGTCATAAGTAAAGTGCAGTTCCAGGCCACCCTTGAGCGGCACGCCCAGCGCTTCCAGCGCGCGCACAGCAAAAATATATGTCGAAAAATCGCTCTTCGACACCGCCGCCGCGCGTCCGTAAATGAAGCCGTCTTCCACCACCGCGCCATACGGCGGATGCACCCAGCCATCGCCCGGCGGCACCACATCGCCATGCGCATTGAGCGCAATGGTCGGCCCGCCCGCCGCATACGGCCGGCGCACGATCAGGTTGGTGATGCTCTCCATGCCATAGTCGCGCACCGCCTGCGCCGGCACCGCATGCTTCTCGGCGCTCCAGCCGAGTGCTTCGACCATGCTGGCCACGGCGTCCGCGTGCGGCGCGTTGTTCCCCGGCGGCGTGTCGGTCGGGATGCGAATCACCTCCTGCAAAAACGCCACCTGTTCGTCGAAGTGGGCGTCGATCCAGTCGACCAGTTTTTCTTGTGCGTTCATTGTTATCCTTTGTTGTCCCTATTTAGCGCCGGCTTCGAACCAGGCCGCGACCTGCGCGCGCTCGGCATCGGTCATGTTGGTCAGGTTCCCGATCGGCATAACCTTCAGTCGCACCGACTGCTCGTAAATTTTCGCTGCGTTCTGGTGAATCAGGTCCGCGTTGTGCAGCATGACGCCGGCCGGCGCGCTGGCAAACCCCGGTTGTGTCGGATGGTCGGCATGGCATGTGGCGCAGCGCTGCGTGATGATGGCCCGCACCTGCGCGAACTGCGCCGCCGTGTCACCACCCGCCACCGCAGCGGCGGGCGCCTTGGGGGCGATGGCAATCGCCACCGCCAGCAACAGCGCAACGCCGGCCAGCGGATAGCGCCACTCCACGCGGCCACGATGGCGCAGGTTGAAGAAGTGGCGGATCAACACACCGGCCGCCATGATCCCGGCCAGCACCGCCCACGCATGCTCGTGACGGTAGGTCATCGCATAGTGATTGCTGATCATGATGAACAGGACCGGCAAGGTGAAGTAGTTGTTATGCACGCTGCGCTGCTTGGCCTTGAGGCCATGGATCGGGTCCGGCTGCTGGCCCGACGTCATCGCCGCGACCATCTTGCGCTGGCCCGGAATGATCAGCATCAGCACATTGGCTACCATCATGGTGCCGATCATCGCGCCCACATGAATGTAGGCCGCGCGCCCGCTCAGGTATTTGTTCAGCACATACGCGCTGGCCACCAGGAATACGAACATCACGATCCCGAACGGCAGGTCGCGCTTGCCGAGCGGGGAGCGGCACAGCAGGTCGTACACGGTCCAGCCGACCACCAGGCTGCCGATGCCGATGCCGATCGCCTGCATTGACGTCAAGTCCGCCACGGCCTTATCGACCATCATCGCCTGCGCGTTGAAGTAGTAAACAATGGTGAGCAGCGCAAAGCCCGACAGCCACGTGGAATAGGCTTCCCACTTAAACCAGTGCAGCTCCTTGGGCAGTTCGGCCGGCGCCACCAAGTATTTTTGCGGGTTGTAGAAGCCACCGCCATGCACCGCCCACAATTGGCCCGATACACCCTTGTTGGCCAGCTCGGAACCCGGCGCGGGCGGACGGATGGTATTGTCCAGCCAGACGAAGTAAAACGATGCGCCGATCCAGGCGATACCGGTAATCACGTGCAGCCAGCGCACGATGAGGTTGAGCCATTCGAGGCCGTAGGGGAGCAGGTATCCGAACACTTCCATGGGTTTCCTTGTTGCGTGGGCTGCGGCGATAGTAGCGCGAATTTACCCAAGATAAACTGATTCAAGTGTCATGACATGAAATATCGCGTATATTCCACATACTCGAATTCATATACATAACGATGTCCAGCCTTCCCCAACACCTCGACCTGCACCTGATTCGCATCTTGTACCTGCTGCTGGTCGAAAAAAACGTCTCGCGCGTGGCGCTCAAGCTCAATCAGCCGCAGCCCTCGATCTCGGCTTCGCTGCGCAAACTGCGCGAACTGACCGGCGACCCGCTGCTGGTGCGCGGCGCGCGCGGCATGGTGCCGACCCAGCATGGCGAGAGCCTGCTCAAACCCGCCAAGCGCATCCTCGACGAAACCGAGAGCCTGTTCGTCAAAAAATCGCCTTTCGTGCCGCAGGAAGAAGCGCGCACCTTCCACATCGCCGCGCCGGATTACCTCGACAGTCAGTTCCTGCCAAACGTGGTGGCGGCGCTGCGGCGCGGTTCGCCCAACAGCCGCGTGGTGATCCACAGCCTGGGAGGTGGGGTGGATTACGTGCGCATGCTCTCGGATGGCGACATGGACCTTGTCATCGCCAACTGGGATGAGCCTCCCGCGCACCTGCACATCTCCAAGCTGTTCGAAGACCCGATCATCTGCACCATGCGCGCCGACAGCCCGTACGCCAAGCGCACCGCCAGCGACGCCATGACGGTCGAGGACTACCTCACCCTGCCCCACGTGGCGCCGTCGCAGATGCTGCCCGGTTACCACGGCGTGATCGACGCCTTCCTCGAACGCCAGGGCATGCAGCGCAAGGTGGCGGTGGAATCGGCCTATTTCGGCCTGATTCCGTATATGCTGACGCAAACCGACCTGGTACTGACCACCGGGCGCCAGTTCATGCGCTTTTACGAAAAAACGCTGCCGCTCAAAAGCTTCACGGTGCCGGTCAAGTTCCCGCCGATGCGGTTTTACCAGTTGTGGCACGAGCGCGTGCACCAGGCGCCCGAACACAAATGGCTGCGCGACCAGGTCAGCGCGGCGGCCAAGGCGCTGGTGCAGCAGTAGCGATAGCGCTTATCAGCTGGCTCGTATGTTCGCAACGCGGCCAGCGCTTATGATCGGTCATCAAAGATGGAAACCCCATGACTACATTAACGGATTTGAACAGCTGCGACGCGGCGGCCTTTGTCGACACTCTGCGCGGTATCTATGAACACTCGCCGTGGATTCCCGAACGCGCATTGACTGGACGCCCGTTTGTCACCGTCGCGGCGCTCAAGTACGCGCTGCAAACGGCGGTGACCAAGGCCAGCGTGGACGAACAGCTTGGCCTGATCCGCGCCCACCCCGAACTGGCCGGCAAAGCCGCCATCGCCGGTGAACTGACGCAGGAGTCCACCAACGAACAGGCCAGGTCCGGCCTGAACCTGTGCAGCGCCGAAGAATACGCGACCCTGCACAAGCTCAATGCCGACTACAACGCCCGCTTCGGCTTTCCGTTCATCCTCGCGGTCAAGGGGCCGGACGGCAATGGCCTCACGCGCAGCGCGATCATCGACACCTTCACGCGGCGCCTGAAAAACCAGCGCCCCGACGAAATGGCAGAGAGCTTGCGCCAGATCCACCGCATCGCCGAACTGCGCATCAACGACCTGCTTGAACTGACGCCCGCATTCGGCCCCACCGTAATGCAATGGGCCGAGACCATCGGCGCATGGAGCGAAGCGGACGACGGCCTGACCTGTTCCTACATGACCAAGGTACACCAGCGCACCGCGGCGCAACTGGCCGAGTGGATGCGCGAAGCCGGCATGCAGACCACCATCGACGCCGTCGGCAATGTGGTCGGGCGCTATCTGTCGCTCGACCCGGACGCCAGGACGCTGATGACCGGCTCGCACTACGACACCGTGCGCGATGGCGGCAAGTACGACGGGCGCCTCGGCATCCTGCTGCCGATTGCGGTGGTGCGCCACCTGCACGAACGCGGCGAGCGCCTGCCCTATCACCTTGAGGTAGTCGGTTTTGCGGAAGAAGAAGGCGTGCGCTTTCGCAGCACCTTCTTGGGCAGTAACGCGGTGATCGGTCAGTTCGACATGGCGCTGCTGGAGCAGGTGGACGCCGCCGGCGTAACCATGCTGGAAGCACTGACGGCGGCCGGCCACCATCCTGAGGCGATTGCGGACATTGCGCGCAATCCGGCCGATGTGCTGGGGTTCGTCGAAGTGCATATCGAACAGGGACCGGTGCTGCTGGAACGCGGCCTCGCGGTCGGCGTGGTGACCGCGATTGCCGGCAGCTCGCGTTACCTGGTCGAGCTGACCGGGCTGGCCAGCCACGCTGGCACCACGCCGATGAACATGCGCAAGGATGCGGCGACAGCGGCGGCGGAAATCGTGCTGCTGGTCGAGCGGCGCTGCAGCGGCGCCGGGTCGCTGGTCGGCACTGTAGGCCAGTTGCAGGTGCCGAACGGATCGGTGAATGTGATTCCTGGTCACTGCAAGCTGTCGCTCGATATCCGCGCTGCGGACGACGCCGTGCGCCACGCCGCGGTCAAGGATATATTGGACGGCATCGAAGCGATCTGCGGGCGCCGGCACGTGGACATGCAGATCGAGCAGATTGTGTCGGCGCCGGCCGCGCCGTGCGCGCCGGCGTTGATGGAGCGGCTCGGTGAGGCGATCGAACGCGCCGGCTTGCCGCGTCACGACCTCGCTTCAGGCGCCGGGCACGATGCGATGGCGATGGCCAAGATCACCGATGTGGCCATGTTGTTTGTCCGCTGCGGGAATGGCGGGATCAGCCACAACCGGCTCGAAACCATGACGGCGGACGATGCGGAGATGGCGGCGCAGGTGCTGCTCGATTTCCTGCGCAGCCTCGCCTAGCTCCGTCGCCAGTTCGTCGTTCCCGCCTGCGGGAACGACGTGTTACGGCGTCAGCACGACTTTTCGGCACTCATCCTCTTTTTTATCGAACATCTTGTAGCCCTCCGCCGCCTGCGACAGATTCAGGCGGTGCGAGATAATCACATCCGGATGCAGCTTGCCTTCTTCGATGAACTTGAGCAGTTCCGGCATATGCTTCTGCACGTGCGTCTGCCCCGCCTTGATCCCGATGCCCTTTTCGAAGATATCGCCGAACAGGAAGCCGTGAATAAACCCGGCATACAAACCCGGTACGCTGACCGTTCCGCCGCGCCGCACCGCCGCGATACACTGGCGTAGCGCCTTGCCGCTGCTGCCTTCGAGCTTGAGATTGGTCATTACGGTTTCCACCGCACTGCCCTTCGCTTCGAATCCGACCGCCTCCACCACGCCATCGACACCGCGCGCATCGGTGTGATCGAGGATGAACTCCGCAGCGTCGCAGTCCTCGAAATTGACCGGAATGACGCCATAGGTTTTCTGTGCAAAATCAAGCCGGAACTTGTGATGGTCGACCATGAAAATCTTCTCGATCCCCAGCATGCGCGCGCTGGCCGCAGCCATCTGTCCCACCGGCCCCGCGCCAAAAATCGCCAGGCTCCCGCCCTTGCCCACGCCCGTGTTGAGCACCGCCTGATAACCGGTCGGCAGAATATCGCTCAGGAACAGCACCTGCTCGTCCGCCAGGTTCGTGGGGATCTTGATCGGCCCAACATTCGCCTTCGGCACGCGCACGTATTCGGCCTGCCCGCCCGGCACGCCGCCATACAAATGGCTGAAACCGAACAGCGCCGCGCCCGAGCGCAGGCTTTTCTTGTTCATGATCGAACCGCGATCGGGGTTGGTCGTCTCGCACGCCGAATACAGGTCCATATCGCAAAAAAAGCAGCTGCCGCATGCGATCACGAACGGCACCACCACGCGGTCGCCCTTGTGCAGCCTGGTGACGTTGGGACCCGTCTCGACGACTTCGCCCATGAATTCATGGCCCAGGATATCGCCGCTTTTCATCGCCGGAATCTTCCCGCGATACATGTGCAGGTCCGATCCGCAGATCGCGGTGGCAGTCACTTTCAGGATGATGTCGTCCGGCTCCTGCAAAATCGGGTCGGGGACGTTGTCAACCTTGACGTCGTTGCTGCCGTGATAGGTTAAAGCGCGCATGAACTGTCCTCCTCATGGAAAAGGACAGCCTAACAAGCAAACTCCGACGCACGAATCAGCACAATCCGTGCGTAGCGGTAGGAAAACGCCGACGTGATTTCTTAAGTGAAATTATCAGGCGACGATCTTGGCCCGTTCCAGCATGGCATGCAGCAGTACGTTACAGCCGGCTTCGAGGTGCTCCGACTTGGCGTCCTCGATTTCGTTGTGGCTGATACCGTCCTTGCAGGGCACGAAGATCATCCCGGCCGGGGCCAGGCGGGCGGCGTAAATGGCGTCGTGGCCGGCGCCGGAGACCACGTCCATCGTCGAGTAGCCAAGTTTGGCGGTCGCCTCGCGCACCGCACCCACGCAGTCTGGATGGAACGGACAAGGCGGATAGTACGACACGCGCTCGATCGAAATGGCCAGCCCGGAGTCGCTGCGCGTCTTGTCGATAAACGCCAGCATCTCCTCGTGCATGGTGTTGAGCAATTCATCGTTCACGTTGCGCAGGTCGATGCTGAATTTGACCTCGCCCGGAATCACGTTGCGGCTGTTCGGGAACAGCTGCACCATGCCCACCGTGCCGCGCCCATAAGGCGGATAGCGGTTCGCGATCTTCACCACCTCCTGCATGATGTGGGTGGACACCTGCAGCGCATCCTTGCGCAGGCCCATGGGCGTGGGGCCGGCGTGCGCCTCCATGCCGGTGACCACGCAGTCGTACCACGACAATCCCATCACGGCCGGCACCACGCCGATCACCTTGTCGGCATCTTCCAGCACCGGGCCTTGTTCGATATGGGTCTCGAAATAGGCGCCGATCGGGTGCTGGCCGGGGACCTGCTCGCCCATGTAGCCGATGCGCGCCAGTTCATCCCTGACGCTTTTGCCTTCGGTGTCTTTGGCGGCGTAGGCCGTCTCCAGGCTGAAGGCGCCGCAGAAGACGCCGGAGCCCATCATCACCGGCACGAAGCGCGAGCCTTCTTCATTGGTCCAGAAAGCCACTTCGACCGGTGCTTCGGTCGTGATGTGCTGGTCGTTCAGGGTGCGCACCACTTCCAGGCCAGCGAGCACGCCGTAGTTGCCATCGAATTTCCCGCCGGTTGGCTGGGTGTCGATATGGCTGCCGGTCATGATCGGCGGCAGCGCCGGATTGCGGCCTTCGCGGCGCATGAAGACGTTGCCGATCTGGTCGACCGTGATCGACATGCCGGCTTGCTTGCCCCAGCCGACCACCAGGTCGCGCCCCTGCTTGTCGAGGTCCGTGAGGGCGAGGCGCTTGACGCCGCCTTTTGGCGTGGCGCCGATGTTGGCCAGTTCCATCAGCGAGGCCCACAGGCGCTCGCCGTTAATGCGCAGATCGTTCATTGATCACTCCAGAGTTGAAGACGTGCGACGGGATATCAGGCATGGGTCTTGGTGAATGCGGGCCGGTTCACATGCCGCCCCGCGCCTTCGACCGCGCGCAGTTCGCCCTTTGCAAACACCACGTTCCCCGCGTGCAGGGTATGCGAAGGAATGCCCTTGACGGTGCGCCCTTCGAAGACGTTGAAGCCGCCCCTGGCGAACTGCGTGCTGGCCGAAATGGTGCGCGTGCCTTCCGGGTCCCACACCACCAGATCGGCATCGGCGCCCACGGCCACCACGCCCTTGCGCGGGTACATATTGAAAATCTGCGCCGCGTTCGTCGATGTCACGCGCACGAATTCGGATGGCGTGAGCATGCCCGAATTGACGCCCGCATCCCACACCACCGACATGCGGTCCTCGACGCCGCCGCAGCCGTTGGGAATTTTGGTAAAGTCGTCCTGCCCCGCCGCCTTTTGCTCCGCGCAGAAGGTGCAGTGATCGGTGGCCGTCGTATGCAGGTTACCGCCGCGCAGCCCCTGCCACAGCGCGGCCTGATGGTGCTTGCTGCGAAACGGAGGGCTCATCACATGCCCGCGCGCGAAATCGAGATCGGCGCTCTGGTACACGCTGTCGTCGATCACCAGGTGCCCCGCCAGCGCCTCGCCGTACACGCGCTGGCCCTTGGCCCGCGCGCGCGAAATCGCATCGAGCGACTCGGCGCACGACACATGCACGATATATACCGGCGTGCCGAGCACATTGGCAATCGCAATGGCGCGGTTGGCCGCTTCCGCCTCCACCTCGGGAGGACGCGAGAGCGGATGCGCGCTCGGGCCGGTAATGCCTTTGCGGAGCAGGTCTTGCTGCAACTGGAAAACCAGTTCGCCATTTTCGGCGTGTACGGTCGGAATCGCGCCCAGTTCCAGGGCGCGCGTAAAGCTCTTCACCAGCGTTTCGTCGTCGGCCATGATGGCGTTCTTGTACGCCATGAAGTGCTTGAAGCTGTTCACGCCATGATCGCGCACCAGCACGCCCATCTCTTCGTGCACCTTGTCGCTCCACCACGTCACCGCGACGTGAAAAGTGTAGTCGCCCGCCGACCTGGCGGCCCAGCCGCGCCACGTGTGGTAAGCCTCCAGCAAGGACTGCTGCGGGTTCGGAATGACGAAGTCCATGATGGTCGTGGTGCCGCCCGCGAGTCCGGCGGCGGTGCCGGTAAAGAAATCGTCGGCCGTCACGGTGCCCATGAACGGCAGTTGCATGTGGGTGTGCGTGTCGATCCCGCCGGGCATGACGTACTGGCTGCCGGCGTCGATCACGGTGGCGTGAAGGGGCGCATCGAGCCGCTCACCGATGGCGACGATCTTGTCGCCGTCGCAGAGCACATCGGCGCGGAAGGCGCGGTCTGCGTTGACGACCGTGCCGCCGCGGATAATCGTGGTCATAAATCTCTCCTGTAAAGCAAACGGATATTCAGGTACGGATGGTAGCGAGGGTCGGTACTGCCTTCCCCTTCATCATCACGCCGTACACCACTGCGGAAATGGCGATGCCGACGAACCACGCATATGTATACAGTGTCTTGAACAAGGCGCCCACGCCGGGGAACGAGGCCGGAAACGCCGCATTCAGGAAGCCGGGAATATTCGGCAGCACGCCGACCACGAAAGCGACGACCGCCGCCACGTTCCAGCCGTTCCCGTACGAGTAGGCGCCATCGTCGCGGTACAGGCTCGGGATATGCAGCTCGGTCTTGCGGATGAAGTAGTAGTCGATGATCATGATGCCGGCGATGGGACCGAGCAGCGCCGAGTAGCCGATCAGCCATGTGAAGATATAGCCCTCGGTCGATTCGAGGATCTTCCACGGCATCATCACCAGCGCGATGCCGGCCGTGATGTAGCCGCCGGTGCGGTAGGTAATGTGCTTGGGCGCCAGCGACGAAAAATCGTAGGCCGGGCCAACCAGGTTGGCGGCCAGGTTGACGCTGACGGTATCGACCAGCAGCACAATCAGCGCGATCAGCACGGCGATGCCGGTCATTCGGCTGGCCAGGTCGACCGGGTCCCAGATCGCCTTGCCGTACAAGACCACGGTGGCCGAGGTCACGATCACGGCCAGCGCCGCCAGCAGGCCCATTGGCAGCGGCAGGCCGACTGACTGGCCGATGATCTGGTCGCGCTGGGTCTTGGCGAAGCGCGTGAAGTCGGGGATGTTCAGCGCCAGCGTGGCCCAGAAACCCACCATGGCGGTCAGCGAGGGCCAGAAGGTGGACCAGAACTGGCCGGCCTTTTTGCCGCCTTCGACGAACTGCGAGGGTTGTTCGAGCAGCGGGCCGAAACCGCCCGCCTTGTTATGCACCCAGCCAAGCAGCACGAAGCAGATCAGGATCTTGAGTGGCGCGGTCCAGGTTTCGAGCTTGCGGATCGACTCCATGCCGTGCACGATGTAGTAGAACTGGATCGCCCAGAAGGCGAGAAAGCACAGCAACTGCATGCCGTTGATGCCGAGGCCAGCGATTTTGGCGCCGCCGATTTCGGCTCCCATCATCACGCCGAGCAGCGTGTAGATCATGCTGCCGCCGAACCAGGTCTGGATGCCGTACCAGCCGCAGGCTACGATGGCGCGCATCAGGGCCGGAATGCGGGCGCCGGTGGTGCCGAACGAGGCGCGCGCGAGGACGGCGTAGGGAATGCCGTACTTGGTGCCGGCATGGCCGATCAGCAGCATGGGCAGCAGCACGATGGCGTTGGCGATGAAGACCGTGAGCACCGCCTGGTAGCCGGACATGCCGCCTTCGATCAGGCTGGCCGACAGCGTGTAGGCCGGGATGCACATGACCATCCCGACCCACAGGGCGGCGAAGTGATACCAGCGCCAGGTACGCTGCGCGTCGGAGGTGGGCGCGAGGTCTTCGTTCCAGAGCTGGGTGTTGGCGGACAGGTCGTTGCTCACAGTGGTGTTCTCCTGAATGGTGACGATCCGTCGTTCCCGCGCAGGCGGGAACCCAAGTTGATCGATCCGCCTGTGACTACGGAACGAAATTGGGTTCCCGCCTTCGCGGGAACGACGCACTAGCTGACGACTTCGGCCCTGGGGTTCCTCGGGTCCTGCGTCCAGTTCATATACGCCTTCCCGGTCTCCTGCGGCACCATCGTGATGCACGCCTCCACCGGACAGGTAATCTCGCACAGATTACACCCAACGCACTCCGATTTGATCACTTCGTACGTGCGCGTGCCCGCCGCGTCGATCAACTGGGCGATCGACTGGTGCGATGTATCTTCGCACGCCACATAGCATTTGCCGCACTTGATGCACTTGTCCTGGTCGATCTGCGCGATCACCTGGTAGTTCATGTCCAGGTATTTCCAGTCAGTCGTATTGGGTACCGCCTTGCCCGAAAACTCCGCAATGGTCTTGTAGCCCTTCTCGTCCATCCAGCGCGACAGGCCGTCCTTCATCTCCTCCACGATCCGGAATCCGTGCAGCATTGCGGCGGTGCATACCTGCACCGATCCGGCGCCCAGCGCGATGAATTCGGCCGCATCGCGCCAGTTGCCGATGCCGCCGATGCCCGAAATCGGCAAGCCATGCGTCTCCGGATCGCGCGCGATTTCGGCGACCATGTTCAGCGCAATCGGCTTGACCGCCGCGCCGCAGTAGCCGCCGTGCGTGCTCGCATTGCCCACGATCGGCAGCGCCACCATGCGGTCCAGGTCAAGGTGCGTGATCGAGTTGATGGTGTTAATCAGCGAAACCGCATCGGCCCCACCGGCCTTGGCCGCGCGCGCAGGTTTACGCACGTCGGTGATGTTCGGCGTGAGCTTGACGATCACCGGCAGCGTCGAGTGCTTCTTGCACCAGCGCGTGACCATCTCCACGTATTCGGGCACCTGCCCCACCGCCGCGCCCATGCCGCGTTCCGGCATGCCGTGCGGGCAGCCGAAATTGAGCTCGATGCCATCCGCGCCGGTCGCCTCGACCTTGGGCAAAATCTCGGCCCACAGCGCTTCTTCGCACGGCAGCATGAGCGAGACGATCATGGCGCGGTCCGGCCAGTCCTTTTTCACCTGCGTGATTTCGCGCAGGTTGATCTCCAGCGAGCGGTCGGTAATGAGTTCGATGTTGTTAAAGCCGATCACCTCGCGGTTCTTGCCATACAAGGCGGAGTAGCGCGACGACACGTTGACCGCGGCCGGGTCTTCGCCGAGCGTCTTCCAGACCACCCCGCCCCATCCCGCCTCGAAGGCACGCACCACGTTGTAGGCCTTGTCGGTCGGTGGCGCGGAGGCCAGCCAGAACGGATTGGGGGACTTGATGCCGCAAAATTCGATGCTCAGGTCAGCCATGGGAAGCCTCCACCTTGAATTGGATGTCATTGTGAATGGCCATCGCCGCCAGCTTGCCATGCTGGACTGCTTGAACCGTCAAGTCCTGCCCCGGCGCGACGCAATCGCCGCCGGCGTAAATGCCCGTCAGCGCCGTGCGGAACTGCGCGTCAACGTGGATCTTGTCGCCCTCGCGCGTGATCTGCTGCGCCATCTGGTCCGACAAACCCACCGGGTCCATGCTCTGGCCGATCGCCTTGAACACGGCATCGGCGGCGATCTCGATAAAGGCGCCGGTGCCGTTCAGGCGTCCGCCATCGAGGCGCGTTTCTTCAAAGCGCATGCCGCGCACGCGGCCCGCATCGTCGAGCAGCACTTCCAGCGGCGCCGCCCAGGTACGGATACGCACCATATTGGCCTTGGCGATATCCTGTTCGTGGTGCGTCGCGCTCATCGACTCCGCACCGCGCCGGTAGACCAGCGTCACGTCTTCCGCGCCGAGGCGCTTGATCTGCACCGCCATGTCGATTGCCGTGTTGCCGGCGCCGATGACGATGGCGCGCTTAGGCACCGGCAGCGTCGCCAGGTCGGTTGCCTGGCGCAGGTCGGCGATGTAGTCGACCGCCGCCATCAGGCCCGGCGCGTCTTCGCCGGTCAGTCCAAGCTGGCGGCTGGCGTTCAGGCCCAGGCCCAGGAACACGGCGTCGTACTGCGCGTGCAGCTCGTGCAGGTGCAGGTTCACGCCGAGGATGCGGCCGTGCTGCACGTCGATGCCGCCGATACTGAGCAGGAATTCCACCTCGCGCTGGGCGAAGTCGCCGGTCAGCTTGTACTTGGCGATGCCGTATTCATTCAGGCCGCCGGACTTGGCGCGTGCCTCGAAGATGACGACATCGTTGCCCAGCATGGCCAGGCGGTGCGCGCACGACAGGCCGGCCGGCCCGGCGCCGACCACGGCGATTCTTTTGCCGGTGCGCTCGGCGCGCTGGAACGGGTAGGAGGTAAACGAGGCGTGATCGAGCGCATGGCGTTGCAGCAGGCCGATTTTGACGGGCTGGCCTTCTTCATCGTGATTGCGCACGCAGGCGTCTTCGCACAGGATCTCGGTCGGGCACACGCGGGCGCAACTGCCGCCCAGGATGTTCTGCTTGAGGATGCCCGCCGCCGCGCCGTTGATGTTCTGGTCGTGGATGTTGCGGATAAAGCTGGCCACGTCGATTTCGGACGGACAGCTGCGCGTGCACGGCGCGTCGTAGCAGTACAGGCAGCGCGCGCTTTCGATGGCGGCCTGGCGGCTTGTCAGCGCCGGTGCGAGGTCGGTGAACTGTTCGGCCAGTGCGGCGCTGGAACTGGCCGCGTGCGGCAGGTGCTTGAGAGATTCGATCATTGTTTACATCCCTGTCTTTATAATATGTTCACCCACTTTGCGGAGGCATTGCTAAGCTCAAGACCGTCGCCCCCGCGCAGGCGGGGGCCCAAGTTCGATGATCAGTCATTGGCTACGCAGCAAACTTGGGCCCCCGCCTGCGCGGGGGCGACGGACCATAAGCTGTCCGTACGCCATACCCGCTTACCGCTCTTCTACTTCATCTGTGGAAAAGCAAATTCCACGCCAGCACTCGCCGTGTTCGGCCAGCGCTGCATCACCGCCTTGTGCCGCGTGTAAAAGCGCACGCCTTCAGGACCGTAGGCGTGGTGGTCGCCGAACATGCTGCGCTTCCAGCCGCCGAAACTGTTGAACGCCATCGGCACCGGCAGCGGCACGTTCACCCCCACCATGCCGACCTGGATCTGGCGCACGAACTCGCGCGCGGTGCCGCCGTCGCGCGTGTAGATCGCCACGCCGTTTCCGTACTCGTTGGCGTTAATCAGCTTGACCGCCGTGGCCACGTCCGGCGCGCGCAGCACGCACAGCACCGGCCCGAAAATTTCTTCCTTGTAGATCGTCATATCGGGCGTCACGTGATCGAACAGCGTGCCACCCACGAAGAAGCCGTTCTCGCGGCCCAAGACCTTGCAGTTGCGCCCATCGACCACCAGGGTCGCGCCCTGCTCCACGCCCTCGCCGATCAAGCGCTCGATGCGTTCCTTGGCCGCCGCGCTGACCACCGGCCCCATTTCGGCGTCATGCGCCATGCCGTCGCGGATCTTGAGCGCGGCGGTGCGCTGGCCCAGCGCGCCAATCAACTTGTCGCCGGCGTCGCCCACCGCCACCACCACCGAAATGGCCATGCAGCGCTCGCCGGCCGACCCGAAGGCCGCGCCGATCAGGGCGTCGGTCGCCATGTCCATGTCGGCGTCGGGCATGACCACCATGTGGTTCTTGGCCCCGCCCAGCGCCTGCACCCGCTTGCCGCTAGCGCTGCCGCGCGCGTAAATATACTCGGCGATCGGAGTCGAGCCCACAAAACTGATCGCCTGCACATCCGGGTGATCGAGCAGCGCGTCGACGGTGACTTTGTCGCCCTGGACCACATTGAACACGCCGTCCGGCAGGCCCGCTTCCTTGAGCAGCTTCGCATGCAGCAAGGAGGCCGACGGATCGCGCTCGGACGGCTTGAGTACAAAGGTATTGCCGCAGGCGATCGCCACCGGGAACATCCACATCGGCACCATCACCGGGAAGTTAAACGGCGTGATTCCCGCCACCACGCCGAGCGCCTGGCGCATCGACCAGGCGTCGATGCCGCGAGAAATCTGGTCGGTGAATTCGCCCTTGAGCAGTTGCGGAATCCCGACCGCGAATTCCACCATCTCGATACCACGTGCCACTTCACCCTGCGCGTCGGAAAACGTCTTGCCATGTTCGCGCGTGAGCATGGCCGCAAATTCGTCGGTATGCGCCTGGCATAGTTGCAGGTACTTGAACAGGACCCGTGCGCGCGTGAGCGGCGGCGTGGCCGACCATGACGGAAAGGCCGCGGCGGCGGCGGCGACGGCGGCATTCACATCGTCCGCTGTGCCCAGCGCCACGCGCGCGCATGCTTCGCCCATAGCGGGATTGAACACGTCGGCGTAGCGGCCGCTGGCCGTATCGACCTTGGCGCCGTTGATGAAATGCGTGATGGTATCGAGATTGATCATGGGGTCAGTCCAGGTTTTTGAGGATGGTTGCCAGCTTGCCGAACAACTCGTCGATGTGCTTCTTCTCGAGTACCAGCGGTGGCGACAGGGCGATGATGTCGCCGGTGGTGCGAATCAACACGCCATCGGCAAACGCTTTTTTGAAGGCGCTGAACGCGCGCGCTCCCGGTTTGCCGTCGATCGGCGCCAGCTCGATGCCGGCCACCAGCCCGATCGTGCGGATATCGATCACGTGCGGCAGGCCCTTGAGCGAATGCACCGCGTCGGTCCAGTATTCCTGCACGGCTATGGCGTTATCGAGGATTTTCTGCTCTTCGAACACTTCCAGCGTGGCCAGCGCGGCGGCGCAGGCGAGCGGGTGACCCGAATAGGTATAGCCATGAAACAGCTCGATGCCGGCCGGGCCGTCCATGAAGGCGTCGTGGATATGCTGTTGGGTAAACACCGCGCCCATCGGCACCATGCCGTTGGTCAGGCCCTTGGCGGCGGTAACCATGTCCGGAATCACGTCGAAGTAATCGAACGCGAACGGCGTGGTCAGGCGTCCGAAGCCAGTAATGACTTCATCGAAAATGAGCAGGATGCCGTGCTTGGTGCACAGTTCGCGCAGGCGTTTCAGATACCCTTTCGGCGGAATCAGCACGCCGGTGGACCCGGCCACCGGTTCCACGATGACGGCGGCGATGGTCGATGCATCGTGCAGCGCGACGATGCGTTCCAGTTCATCGGCCAGGTTGGCGCCGTGTTCCGGCTCGCCGCGCGAATACGCGTTCTTCTCAAGGTTGTGCGTGTGCGGCAGGTGGTCGACACCCGGCAGCAGCGGCCCGAAGGTACGCCGGTTGCCGCCGATGCCGCCAACCGAAATACCGCCGAAACCCACGCCGTGATAGCCGCGTTCGCGCCCGATCAAGCGCGTGCGCCCCGCTTCGCCGCGTGCGCGGTGGTACGCCAGCGCCATCTTCAGCGCCGTATCCACCGCTTCCGAACCGGAGTTGGTGTAGAAGACGTGGCCGAAACGGTGGCCGGTGTAGTCCATCAGCTTTTCGGCCAGGTCGAAGGCGGCCGGGTGGCCCATCTGGAAGGTGGGGGCGAAGTCGAGCTGGCCGACCATCTCGCGCACGGCGGCCACGATCTTCGGCTGCGCATGCCCGCAAGGCACGCACCACAGGCCGGCGGTGCCGTCGAGCACGGTGTTGCCGTCGACATCCTTGTAGTACATCCCCTCGGCCGATACAAGCAGGCGCGGGTTGGCTTTGAAGTCGCGATTGTTGGTAAATGGCATCCAAAACGACGACATCGATGCGGGTCTGGACTCGTTCATGCGACTCTCCGATAGTTTTTACAACTAAAAAAATAATTTACCAGTTGGCAAAATGATGATGCAATAATAGTCAGCAGATCAACTATGGCACATATACACAAATCGCAAAACCCGCCAACCGTATCGGTAGCGCAAACAATACAGTTTGCGGCACCGCAGCAAAGGACATGTGCATGGATGAGAGCGACGTTCTGCGTGAGGAAATGCCTCCTGGCAATTGCGGGGATGACTGGCCGGTGCTGGCGATCGAGCGCAGCAAGCGCGGCGGCCTGGTCGACCAGATCGTGGCGGCCATCACGCTGATGGTAAACCGGCGCGAACTGCGCGTGGGCACAAAGATGCCTTCGGTTCGACGTTTCGCAAAGTGCAATGGGGTAAGCACCTTCACGGTGGTCGAGTCGTACGACCGCCTGCTCACCCTGGGGCTATTGAGTTCGCGCCGCGGGTCCGGCTTCTTCGTGGCGCGCAGCGAGGCGGCCAGCGCGCCGCAGCAACTGGCGCTGCAGCCCACGCCCGCCGCCATCGACGCCCTGACCCCGGACCTGTATTCCGGCGTGTCGGACGCGCTGCCGGTCGGCGCGGGCTGGCTGCCGCCCGAATGGTATGGCGACGACACGGTGCTCGACGCGGTGCGCCACGCGATGAAAATTCCGGCCAGCCGCCTGCGCGGCTACGGCCATCCGCTCGGTTTTCCCACGCTGCGCCAGCACTTGGCAGGCACCCTGGCCGATGACCTGTTCGCGGCCAGCCCGGACCAGATTTTGCTCACCAACGGCGCCACCCACGCGTTCGACCTGATCCTGCGCACGCTCACCAAGCCGGGCGACACGGTCTTTGTCGAGGACCCGGGCTACAGCAACCTGCTCTCGCTGATCCGCCATCACGGCTGCATTGCGGTCGGCATTCCACGTGGGCCGGACGGGCTGGATATGGACGCCCTGATGGCGCAGGCGGCAAGCACCCAGCCCAAGCTCATGTTCGTCAACACCGTGCTGCAAAATCCGCTCGGCACATCGCTCACGCAGGCGCAGGCGCACCGCCTGCTGCTGGCGGCCGAGCAGTTCGACTTCTGGCTGGTGGAAGACGACATCTACCGCGAACTGGCAGCCGGCGGCGACGCCTCGCTGGCCGCCATGGATGGACTGCGGCGCGTGATCCGGGTCGGCAGCTTTTCCAAGACCCTCTCGCCGGTGCTGCGGGTCGGCTCGATCTGCGCATCGAATTCGCTGATTCCCGAACTGCTGCGCGTGAAGATGCTGACCGGGCTGACCACCTCCGAAATCAATGAGCGCGCGGTGTACCACGCCATTTCGGCGCGGCCTTACAAGCGCATGGTCGAACGCCTGACCGATCAATTGCGCTCGGGGCGCGAACGCACCATCGAGCGCTTGCAGGAGGCGGGCATGGAGCCGCTGGCCCGGCCGCGCGGCGGCATGTTCGTCAGCGCCGGCTGGCCGCTCGCGCCCACGCCCGAGTTCAACGGCAAGGTGATCGCCGACCGCGCGCTGCGCGCCGGCATCCTGCTCTCGCCGTACGAATTTTTCATGCTGCGCCCTTCCCCGAGCATCTGGTTCCGCTTCAACGTGGCCTATGCCGCCGATGCGCCCGCGTTAATCGGCTTTTTGCAATCGCTACGCTGAAAGTGACCATGGCCGCCACCAAGACTCCCGCCGCCAAGCGCCGCATCCTCAATCGCGACAAGCTCGAAGCCGACATCGCCGGCGTAGCCGTGCGCGTGTTCGCCGAATGCGGCTACGAAGGCACCTCGATCGCCACCATCGCCGAGCAGGCCGGCCTGTCGAAGCAAAACCTGATGTACTATTTTCCGACCAAGCAGGCGCTGTACGAACGCGTGCTCGATGGCGTGCTCGATGACTGGCTGGCGCGCATGGCTACCCTGGCCGATCCGACCCAGGAGCCGCGCGACGTGCTGCGCGCGTACATCCAGGCCAAGCTGCGCTTTTCGCGCGACCAGCCGTGGGCTTCGCGCGTGTATGCGATGGAGGTGATCAGCGGGGCGCAGCTGTACGGCCAGCAGATCCAGAGCCGCGTGGTGCCGCTGCTGCGCAAGGATATCGAGGTGTTCGAACGCTGGATCGGCGAAGGCCGCATCGGCCCGATCAACGCCACCCACCTGCTGTTCGCCATCTGGGCCATGACGCAGTCGTACGCCGATTTTTCGGCGCAGATGGCGCTGGTGCTGAACCGCAGGCAGCTAACGCGCAAGGACTTCGACGACGCCGAAGCGATGATCACGCACATGGTGCTGGCGGCGGTGTCCATGCCCGGCACGGCCGCCCGCGCCGATGCCGTATGATTCTCATCGGGACAAGCCCATTTGAAAACAACGCCCATAAAGACACCATGACGGAATCGTATATCGAAGTAACCGGCGAGTCTTCGCTGATCGAACAAGTGACCACCTACCGCGCCGACCTGTCGATTTCGGTGCGCGCCACCACCACCGACAACGCCATCACCGAAGCGGGCGCGCTGCGCGACGACTGCATCCGCGTGCTCAAAAGCTCGGGCATCGCACCGGACGAAATGAGCGAGGGCGGCAACGCTATCTGGCAGCCTTGGTTCTGGAAAAAGAACAAACCGGGGCAGGAACGCACCTTCAAGATTTTGCTCGCCTGTGCCGAAGCGAAGCGCCTGTATGTTGCGCTCGACGCGCTGCAGCCGATTTTCGAACACCAGCGCTACACCCTGAGCGTGTCGATGCGCCCGCCGCAATTTGACGCGCCGGAGGCCGAGCGCGCAGCCGCCCATGCGGCGGCGATCGCCAACGCGCGCAACGCGGCCAACATCATCGCGACGGAAGCGGGTGTGCGGCTGACGTTCGTCTCGCAGGTGGAGGCTTTGGAGACGCAAAGCGAGCATTCCGGCGCCTTCGGCGACCAGGGCTGGGCCAGGGCCGGCATCATGCGCAGGATGGGAGGCGCATCTGACGACGATAGCGAACCGGCGTACCTCGAACTCGAAGGCGCCAGGCGGGTCAGCATGCTGCGCTACCGGGTGCGCTTCGGCATTGCCGCTGTCGCGCCGGCCGATCGCGCATGACAGCACCCCGATCGCGCCGGCTGCGCCAGAAGGGCAAGCGTGTACGCAGCGCACAAGCGCAGGTGGTGAAAGCGCAGGCGGTGGCAGCGCACAAGGTCGTCAAGAAGCCTGCACCGCCCGCCGCCCCTGTCATACTGGAATGGTGCGCCGAGCATCACGACAAAAACGCGCCGGAAGACGCGCCGCCAAGGTTCCCGGCCTTGTCGTTTATCACTGAGCGGCCCTACAAGACGACTTTCGTGCTCGTCCATGTATTCTTTTTCGTGGCGCTACTGGCCAGCGGCAAAACCCAGGCCTGGTTTGCGAACAATTCGGGTGTGGCCGTGGTGTGGTTCATGGTTGCGGGAACGATAGGACTTGGCATGATCTGCGGGCAGTCGCTCGGGAACGTGACGTTTTACCAGATCGACCTGGAGGGGGAGCGGATCGTGCTGCATCTTCCAGGCTCGGCCGATCGGATCAGGATCATGAGGCTGTCGTTTGACTCGATCACCTCGGTTTGCCCATTTCAATACAGCAGTTATAACAACCCCTGCGGCATCGATATCAGCTATCTCGACGATCGGCTCAAGCTGCGCAAAGTGCGGGTGCCCAACCTCGTGCCTGAAACACTGATCGACGCGCAGATGGATGCGCTGCGTCCGGCACTGGGCTTCAAGATCGAAGAAACGGTCTGTCACGACACCTGACCGTACCGTACATGCCGCCGCCGGGAACACCGTAGCCGGCGCTCCTGGCGGCGTGCTCGCCAGTTGAAGTTACCTCACTGGCGGCACCGCCGATTTGTCGGTCGTACCCGTGGCAGGACCGGCTCCGGACATGCCGCCGGTGCGCGGCGAAGGCACATCGCCATTGCGGGCCGGTTCATTGGTGCTGGTCGTGCCGTTGTTATTGACGCCATTGGTGCCGGTGGCGCCGCTGGCGCCCGACGAACCGCGCATCTCGCTGCCGCCGCTGGCCGACGAGCGGTCGGCATCGCGCGTCGCATCGCGCGTCGCATCG
Source organism: Massilia sp. CCM 8734 (assembly GCF_011682155.1). Lineage (NCBI taxonomy): Bacteria > Pseudomonadati > Pseudomonadota > Betaproteobacteria > Burkholderiales > Oxalobacteraceae > Massilia > Massilia sp. CCM 8734. The sequence continues at coordinate 17,083 of NZ_WHJI01000020.1, read as the reverse complement.
CGGGCGGCAGTGTTGCCACTGTTGGCGCCAGTCCCGGTCGCCGTGGTGCTATCGCGCGGATCGTTTGCCACGTCACGCTCTTCCGGCGCCTTGTCGCGGTTTTGCGGCGCTTTGGTGCGGTTGCGATTCTGCCGGTCCGGATTGGCCTTCGACGCATCGCCGCGCGCGGCCGTGCCGGTATTGGTTGCCCTCGAACCGGCGGTAGCGTTGCCGCTGGCGCCGCCCTGGGTTTGCGCCAGCGCGGCGCCGCCGACCATGAGTGCGACGAGAGTCATTGCGATCTTGGTTTTCATGCCTGTCTCCTGATGAGGATATCGAACAGACATTCTTACATTGCAAGCTATGCATGCGAGTAGGACCATGCCCCGGGTGCGCGTGGGATCAGGTCGTGCTGTGTTTTTCACGGGGAAACAATCAATGCCGCAAGACGACGCAGCGGCATGCCCGATTGGCGACATTGGTGTATTCTTGTTAATTACCCATCCAGCAGGCTGTCCCATGTCCGAAATTGCTCCCATCACCCTCCAGACCGAACGCCTGACGCTGCGCTTCCTGCACGCCAGCGACGCGCAAGCGCTGTACACCATCCACTCCGACCCGCTCGTCATGCGCTACTTCAGCGGCACCGCCTGGACCGACCCGGCCCAGGGCGACGCCGAAATAGCGCTCGCGCTGGACGGCTACAACAACGGCAGCTGCATGAAAATGGCGCTGGTCCTGCGCGAGACGGGCAAGCTGATCGGCACCATCAACCCGCATGCCTTCCATGCGCAGAACCGCCGCTGCGAAATCGGCTACGCGCTGGCCAGCGCCTTCTGGGGCCAGGGCTACCTGAGCGAAGCGATGCGCGTCACGCTCGATTACCTGTTCAAGGAAATGAACATGAACCGCATCGAAGCCGATATCGACCCGCGCAACCTGGCCTCGGCCAAGCTGCTCGAACGCATGGGCTTTCAAAAAGAGGGCACCATGCCGGAACGCTGGATCGTCAACGGCGAAATCTGCGACACCGCGTTCTACGGCCTGCTGCGGCGCGGCTGGGAGGGCATCTGATGCCCGGCCTGCGCTACGCGGCGGCGCAGTATGCCTGCGCGCCGCTCGATATCGCGGCCAACGTCACGCGCCATCTGGCCTTCGTCGACGCCGCCGGCGAGGCCGGCGTGCAGCTGCTGGTGTTCCCCGAACTGTCCCTGTGCGGCTACGAGCTGGCCGGGATGGGCGCCTGCGCGCTCAAGGCCGACGACATCCGCCTTGCGCCGCTGCGCGAGCGCGCCGCCAGCGCCAATATGACCATCGTGGCCGGCGCGCCGCTGGCCAACGCCGGTGCGCTGCCTTCCATAGGCGCGATCACCTTTCATCCGGACGGGCGCACATCAAGCTACCGCAAGCACTTCCTGCATGCGGGCGAAGAACGGCACGTGACGGCCGGCGGCGCCATCAGCCAGCTGCACGACGTGCGCGGCACCAGGGTGGCGCTGGCGATTTGCGCCGACACCGGCCAGCAGCAGCACGCGCACGCCGCCGCGGTGGCCGGGGCCGAGCTGTATGCGGCTGGCTCGCTGATATCGACGGGCGGGTACGACAAGGATACCGCCCAACTGGCGGGGTACGCGAAGCTGTTCGGGATGGGGGTGTTGATGGCCAATCACGCGCATGCCTCGGGCGGTTACGAAAGCGCCGGCCGCAGCGCGATCTGGGCGTCGGGTGGGGAGCTGATTATCGCTGCGCCCGGTCCGGGCGAGCTGCTGGTCATCGCCGACGATAGCGACAGCAGGATTGTCGCGCTGGCGTAAGCTGGCGGGCCGCTTATCGTCCCTGCACACCAATCACCCCCCATTTTATGCACTTCGTCGGACAACCGTAGAGCATTCCCCGTGCGCTTGCTACAGTCTCTCCATCGACAACCCTCCCCTGGAGAAGCACATGAACAACCCTGCCTTTACGTCCTTTTTTGCCAGCCTGGAAGACCTCGGCCGCACCCTGGTCAAGGCAGCCAAATACGCCGTCGGCGCCATTTCCACCATGTCCTGGCCGACCCTGATGCTCAGCGCCGTCGGCCTGGCCTTGCTGCTGACCATCGTGCCGCTGGTGCTCACCTTGTTCGTGTTGTTCATGGTCATCAAACTGGTGAACGGCTACTTCAGCGACCGCGCCACGCGCGGCCCGGCCACGCCCTACACTCCGGTCAAGACCGAAGGCGAATAACAGCGTGAAAGCAAGCCAGTTGAACAAGATGATGGATTTCCTGCGCGATTCACTCGCGCAAGCCACAGTGTTATGGTGGAACTTCTTCGACTGGCTTGCCTTGGTGGAATGGCGGCAACTGTTCATCACCTGGTTCCTGGCCATGGCCTTCGGCCTGATCCTGACCCTGCCCGAACCGGCGATCTGGTACATCATCATCTCGTACGGCGTGAAAGTGCTCGCCGGCGGCAAGCGCAAGGCCGAACTGGTGGCCAGGGAAGCGACCGCCGAAGCCAATGTCGCCGTGCTCGAACGGCGCCTGCTCGAAGCGCAGATGGCAACCCTGCAGGCGCAGGTCGAACCGCACTTCCTGTTCAACACCCTGGCCCTGATCGGCCAACTGATCGAAACCGATCCGCCGCAGGCCGCGCGCATCCACATGCACCTGATCGAGTACCTGCGCTCAACCCTGCCGCAGATGCGCGCGGCCGGCGGCGGCACCCTGGGGCGCCAGGTGCAGCTCTCGCGCGCCTACCTGTCGATCATGCAGGCGCGCATGAAGGAGCGGCTGGCGGTCAGCTTCGACGTGCCCGCGCACCTGGAACACACGCCCTTCCCGCCGATGATGCTGCAAATCCTGATCGAAAACGCCATCAAGCACGGCCTCGAACCAAAAATCGAGGGCGGCCGCATCGACGTCGGCGCGCGCCTGGTGGGCGACGCCATGCACGTCGATGTGCGCGACAATGGCGTCGGCTTTAACATGCATGCCGGTGACGGCGTGGGCCTGGCGAATATCCGCGAGCGCCTGTTCCTGCTGTTCGGGTCACGCGCGGAACTGGTGATCGAAATGCCGCTTGAGGGCGGCGCGCTGGCCTCGCTGCGCGTGCCCTATTCATCTCAAGAGGTCAACTGACATGGCAAGCGCCCTCATTGTCGACGACGAATCGCCCATGCGCGACCAACTGCGCGCGCGCCTGGCCGAGGCCTGGCCCGAGCTGGTCATCGTCGGCGAGGCAAGCAACGGCCTCGATGCCGTTACCATGGCGGACCGGCACCAGCCCGACATCGTCTTCCTCGACATCCGCATGCCGGGCCAGGGCGGCATCGAAGCGGCGCGCCGGTTGTACAACCGCTGCCACATCGTGTTCGTGACCGCCTACGACCAGTACGCGCTGGACGCCTTCGAACAGGGCGCGATGGATTACCTGCTCAAGCCCGTGGTGGCCGAGCGCCTGCGCGTGACGTGCGAGCGCCTGCGCACGCGCCTGACCCAGGCACCCGACAACATCGGCGAACAATTGCGCCAACTGACGCAGATCCTGCAACAAGGCGAGACCAAAAAACCCGCTTACCTGCGCTGGATCCAGGCCCAGGTAGGCAGCAACCTGCGCATGATCAGCACCCGCGAAATCCTGTATTTCCAGTCCGACGACAAGTACACGCTGGTGCAGACGGCGCAGGCCGAACTGCTGATCCGAAAAACGCTCAAGGAACTGGCCGACGAACTCGATCCGGACGAATTCTGGCGCATCCACCGCTCCACGCTGGTGCGGGTCGACGCCATTGCCGAGGTCACGCGCGACGAGCGAGGACGCCAGATGCTCAGGGTGCGCAACCACCCGACGCTGCTGGAAGTGAGCCGCAATCACGCGCATCTGTTCCAGCAAATGTAAGCGCCACGGCCCCGATAATCCAGTACCATAGGGACCTTGAAAATACCTGATTTTCCCGATTACTTACCCAAGGAGAAGGAATATGTCAGCAACTCCCAAGCAAACCCGCGCCAACGTCATTCCGTGCCTGCGCTACCGCGACGCCCCGGCCGCCATCGAATGGCTCTGCAATAACTTCGGTTTCGAAAAGCAACTCGTCGTCCCCGGAGACAACAACACCATCCTCCATGCGCAATTAACCTTCGGCAACGGCATGGTGATGCTGGGCTCGACCTCGGCCATCGACTCCGAATACAGCAAACTGATGAAGCAGCCCGAGGAGATCGGCGGCGCGCAAACGCAGACCATCTGCGTGGTCGTGGCCGACGCCGACGCCGTCTACGAGCGCGTGCTGGCGGCGCGCGCGCAGATCGTCATGGACCTCAAGGATGAAGACTACGGTGGGCGCAGCTTTACCTGCCGCGACCTGGAGGGCCACGTCTGGACCTTCGGCACCTACGACCCGTTCGAATAATCGAGCCAACTCATTGAGCCAACCAAGGCAGCCATCGAGGAGCACACCATGTCACGTGCAGTCCACTTCGAAATCCAGGCATCCGACCCGCAGGCCATCATCGACTTTTATCAGCGCCTGTTCGGCTGGACCTTCAACAAATGGGCGGGCGGCGAGTACTGGATGGTGCACACCGGGCCGGAAGACCAGCCGGGCATCAACGGCGGCCTGCTGCCGCGCCGCGGGCCGCTGCCCGAGAGCCAGGCGGCGGTCAACGCCTTCGTCATCACGGTCGATGTGGAAGATATCGACGCCTCGCTCGCGAAGGCCGCCTCCGGCTCGCCGCATGGCGTGGTGTGCGTGCCCAAGGTGGCGGTGCCGGGGATCGGCTGGCTGGCCTACGTCAAGGACCCGGACGGGAATATCTTCGGAATGATGCAGGCGGATATCACGGCTGCATGAAGGGGGATCTCGAAAAACCTACTGCGCGGCGCAATTTTCGCCCTGCGATGCTCACCGTACCTTCGTACGGCTGCGCTTCTCGAACGAAACTTGTGCCGCTCGCTACGGTTTTTCGAGGTCCCCGGAGGTCTGCGGCTGTGGCTCCGTCAGCGCCGCCACCAGCGCCCGGTCGGCCACCTGGTGCGGACTGATGCGGATGATGTCGCGGTACAGCGGCGGCATGTGCGCGCAGATCGCGGCGAGGTCAAGCTCGTCCAGCGCCGCCGTCACGTACTGGAACTGGGTCGGATTATCCGCCGGCAGCGGGCCTTCCATGGTCGATCCGTAGGCGCCCAGGTTCATGTAGCTCTGCGCGCTGGCGTTTGGCCCGCGCGCGAAGACGAAGGTGCCTTCGCGGGGATGGGCGAGGTATTGGCGCACCTCGGCCTGCGCCTGTGCGTCCAGGCCCTGCATCAGGGTGTAGCGCAGCTGCGCATACTGGCGCGTGCATTCCATGAACGCGGTGCAGATGGCCGACAGCGCGCGCCGGCCCGGTGAACACAGCAGCAGGTTGCCGAAGGAATCGAGCAAGGCCACCGCATCGCCCTCCCCGCCCTGCTGGCGGTCGCGTTCCATGGCTGCGCGCAGATAAGGCGCCAGGCCCGCGTCGGGCTGGTGCGGCGCGCAGCGGTAGGCCAGCGCGTCGGGGTACAGGGTTTTGAGCTGGCGTACCAGCGGGTGCTCGGGCGCCAGCTGCGCGGGGTCCTTGAGCTGCCCGCGCGACAGGTCGCTGGTGAGCAGCAGCTGGACTTTTTCGGAGGTCGCTTCGAACACCAGCGAGCAAAGCGCCTGGGTGGGTTCGGCGATCGTTTTACCGATGAAAAACGACTTCGGCGCGGCGCCGGCGCTCGCGCGCGCGAACGGCGACGCGCCTTTCACGGCCGGGTAGAAGAAGCTGGCTTCGGCCAGCGGGCGCAGGCCGGCGGGCAGGCTGGTAAAGGTGAAGCTGGCGTCGTAGTTGATGCCGGCGTTGGCGTCGCGCGCGGCGACGACCACGTTGAAGCCGGCCGACAGGATCGCGCCGGTGCACATGGCGCACGGGTCGAGCGAGGTGACGAGGGTGATTTCTGCGGGCGGCGGCAGGGCGCGGCCTTTGGCGCGTTCGGCGAAGTACCAGTCGATCAACTGGCGTTCGCCGTGCGCGGTCGGGTCGAAGATCAGGCCTTCGCGCACCACATTGTTCTGTAGTGATTTCAGCACGTTGCCATGCTGGTCGAGCAGCACGCCGCCGACCCCGAAGGTTCCCTGGGTCTTGGCGGCGATGGCTTCAATGGCCGCAAGGGCGACCGCGGCCTGTACATCGATGGTTTTTTTCAAAGCTTACTTCTTCAGGTCCCAGCTTCCGAACGCGTTCGGAAGCTGGCCGGCCGCCGTCGTTTCGAGAATGTCGCCATTGAGGTTGGTGAGCACGATCGGCAGGTCGTTGCCGCCCAGTTCCAGGATCACCTGGCGGCACGCGCCGCATGGGGCGATCGGGCCGTCGGTCTGGCCGATGACAGCGAGCGCGCTGAAGTCGCCCGGCTTGTAGCCGTGCGCGACGGCGCTGAAAAAAGCGGTGCGCTCGGCGCAGTTGCACAAGCCGTAGGCGGCGTTTTCGACATTACAGCCACGGAAAATGCGACCGTCCTTGCATTCGAGGGCGGCGCCGACCTGGAAGTTCGAGTACGGAGTGTAGGCCAGCAGGCGGGCTGCGGTGGCTTCGGTGATGAGTTTTTCGTAGTTCATGGGTGGTTCTTTCTCATAGCCGCCCCTCACCCGTCGTTCCCGCGCAGGCGGGAACCCAATTTCGTTCCGACGCCAATAGCTGCGCTAGAAACTTGGGTTCCCGCCTGCGCGGGAACGACGGGGGACTGGCGGGGTAATATTCTTACGGGCGAATCGTACGGTAAATGATCGGATTCGCAGCCGGCCTGGTATCGCCGACCTTGTACGCAGCCTGCACCTCGCGCACCGCCTGTTCGGCCGCGGCCTGGGTGCGCGCGTGCACCATCGCCAGCGGCTGGCCAACGGTGATCGCGTCGCCCAGTTCCACCAGATCCGTCAGGCCAACCGCGAAGTCGATCGCGTCTTCCGGACGACGACGACCGCCGCCCAGGCTGACCACCGCCAGGCCCAAACCACGGCAATCGGTCGCCGTCGCAAAACCCGCCTGCAGCGCCGGCACCGGCACGACGATCGGCGCCTTTTCCAGATACGCATCCGGACGCTCGACCAGATCGGCCGGGCCGCCCAACGCCGCCACCATGCGCGAAAAGCGCTCGGCCGCTTCGCCGGAGTCCAGCCCCGCCTGCAGCTTGGCGCGCGCCTCGGTTTCGTTGGCGGCCAGTTTGCCCAGCACCAGCATCTCGGCGCACAGCGCCATGGTCACTTCGTGCAGGCGCGCCGGACGCGAACGGCCGGTCAGGTAATCCATCGCCAGGCGCACTTCCAGCGCATTACCGGCCACCGGACCGAGCGACTCGTTCATCTCGGTCAGCAGCGCCGAGGTGCGCGTGCCCGCGCCGTTACCGACAGCGACGATACTCTCGGCCAGTTCGACCGACTTGTCGTAACTCGGCATGAAGGCGCCGGTGCCGACTTTGACGTCCATCACCAGCGCGTCCAGGCCAGCGGAGAGCTTCTTCGACAGGATCGAACCGGTGATCATCGCCACCGATTCCACCGTCGCGGTGGTGTCGCGGATGCTGTAGAAACGCTTGTCCGACGGCGCCAGTTGCGCGGTCTGGCCGATGATCGCCACGCCGACGTCCTTGACGACGTTGCGGAACAGTTCCGGATCGGGCACGGTGCAGTAGCCAGGGATCGAATCGAACTTGTCGAGCGTGCCGCCGGTGTGGCCAAGGCCACGGCCGGAGATCATCGGCACGAAGCCGCCGCAGGCTGCGATCATCGGTCCGAGCATCAGCGAGACCACGTCGCCCACGCCGCCGGTGGAGTGCTTGTCGACCACGGGACCGGGCAGGTTCATCGAACGCCATTCCATGACCTGGCCGGAGTCGCGCATGGCCAGGGTGAAGGCCACGCGTTCGTCCATGTTCATGTCGTTGAAGAAGACGGCCATCGCGAGTGCCGCGATCTGGCCTTCGGTGACGCTGCCGTCGGTGATGCCGCGTACGAAGAACTGGATCTCCTCAGCCGAGAGAGCCCCGCCATCGCGTTTTTTGCGGATGATTTCCTGATTTAAGAACATGTGCTGCCTCATAAAATAGTTACATCGTCGTTCCCGCACCAAAATGGCACTCGGCGGGAACGACGGGGGTGATCAAACGCCGTACGGAATCCAGACATTCTTGACCTGGCTCGCGTGCGCCAGCACTGCGCGTCCGCCGGCCTGCCTGGTGTCGTACCAGTCGCGCCCTTTGCCGCCGCCCACCCAGGTGCGCTTGAGCGATTCGGCCGACAGGCGTTCGACTTCGGCGCAGCCTTCCGCCGAACCGTCGTGGCGCCACACGGCGTCCACGTCCGAGTGCGTCGCCAGGGTCTTGGCCAGTTCGTCGGCGCTGCCGGTGATGATGTTGAGCGCACCTCCCGGCAGGTCCGACGTGTCGAGTACCTGGTACAGGTCGGTCGCCGCCAGCGGATACGCTTCCGACGGCACCGCGATCACGCGGTTACCCAGCGCCAGCGCAGGCGCCACCAGCGAAATGAAGCCGAGCAGCGGCGACTCGTTCGGGCAAATGATGCCGATCACGCCAACCGGCTCGTTCAGCGCCACCGTGATGCCGTGCATCGGCGGCTGGTGCGCCAGGCCGTCGTACTTGTCGGCCCACGCCGCGTAGTAGAACAGGCGTTCGATCGAGGCCTGCACTTCCTTCTCGGTATTTTTGGCGCCGGTCATGGCCGCCAGGCGCGCCGCGAATTCGTCGGCGCGGATCGCCAGGTTCTCGGCGATGTAATACAAAACCTGTGCGCGGTTGTGCGAGGTGGCCTTGGCCCAGCCGGAGGCCTTCTGCGCCGCTTCCACGGCGTTGCGGATATCCTTGCGGCCGCCCTCGCCCACGTCGCCGACAAACGCGCCATTGGCACCAAGGATCGCGCGGGTGTAAGCGCCGTCAGGGCGCGCCTGCTTGCCGCCGATGTACATCTTGGCGGTGCGGTCGATGGCGAACGGACCTGGCGCCTCGGCTGGCCTGGCCTTGCCCTTGGCTTCCACCAGGGGCAGTGCAGGACGCGCGTCTTCCGACAGCGCCGTCATGTATTCATACATGCCTTCCTTGCCGCCTTCGCGCCCGAAACCGGACTCGCGGTAGCCGCCGAAGCCGCATGCGGCGTCGAACTGGTTGGCGGTATTGATCCACACCACGCCAGCCTTGATCTGCGGCGCCACGTCGAGCGCGAGGCTGATCGACTCGGACCACAAGCTGGCAGCCAGGCCGTAGACGGTGTTGTTCGCCAGCTGGACCGCTTCGACCGGCGTACGGAAGCTCATCGCAACGAGCACCGGTCCGAAGACTTCGGTCTGGGCGATGCCGGCCGAGGTGGATGCGCCGGTAATCAGGGTTGGCGGGAACCACGAGCCGGTCGCCGGGATGTCGCACGCTGGCTGGTAAATGGTGCAGCCTTCGGCGCGGGCGGCTTCGACCAGGCCTTCGATGCGCTGGCGCTGGATCGGATCGACCAGGGCACCGATGTCTACCGATTTTTCAATCGGGGAACCGAGACGCAGGTTGTCCATGCGTGCGCGCAGCTTGGCGAGGAAGCGCTCTTCGATCGATTCCTGCACCAGCAGGCGCGATCCGGCGCAGCAAACCTGGCCCTGGTTGAACCAGATCGAATCGACCACGCCTTCGACGGCGGCGTCCAGATCGGCATCTTCGAACACGATGAACGGCGACTTGCCGCCCAGTTCGAGCGAGAGCTTCTTGCCGCTGCCGGCGGTGGCCTTGCGGATGATGCGGCCAACTTCGGTGGAGCCGGTAAAGGCGATCTTGTCGATGCCCGCATGGTTGACGATGGCTTCTCCCACGCGGCCGTCGCCGGTGACGATGTTGACCACGCCGGCCGGCACGCCGGCCTGCTGGCACATTTCGGCGAACAGCAGCGCGGTCAGCGAGGTGAATTCAGCCGGCTTGAAGACGACCGTGTTACCGGCGGCCAGCGCCGGTGCGATTTTCCAGGCCAGCATCAGCAGCGGGAAGTTCCAGGGGACGATCTGCCCCACCACGCCCACGGCGCGGTAATCGGCAAATTCTTCCGATTGCAGTTGCGCCCAGCCGGCGTGATGGTAGAAGTGACGCGCGGCCAAAGGCAGGTCGGCGTCGCGCGTTTCGCGGATCGTCTTGCCGTTGTCGAGCGTTTCGAGGACCGCGAACAGGCGCGCATGCTTTTGCAGCAGCCGCGCCAGCGCGTACAGTACGCGCGCGCGGCCATGGCCGCCCAACGCCACCCAGCCCGGCTGGGCGCGACGCGCCGCTTCCACTGCGCGGTCCACGTCGGCGCTGGTGGCCTGGGTCACTTGCGCGAGTTCCTTGCCGTCGGCCGGATTGGTCGAGGCGAAAGTGTCGGCGGGTTCAAGCCAGGCGTTATCGATGAACAGCCCAAAACGGCGCTCATGCTGGTCCAGCCATGCTTGCGCTTCTTTGGTGCTCTCGGGTGCAGGGCCGTAGTCCATAGTTTGAAGAATCTCGTTAATTGTTGGCATGACGAATCCGTTGAGGTTTATGGTTGCGCGTGGCGATGGTTGGCCGAGTAGTTCCCGGTGACGTAATGTTCGAGCTGGCGCTCGATGTCGGTCAGCAGGCTCGATGCGCCGATGCGGAACAGATGCGGCTCCAGCCACTCACGTCCCAATTCCTCTTTCATCAGGGTCAGGTACTGCAGCGCGCTCTTGGCGCTTGACACGCCGCCGGCCGGCTTGAAGCCGACCTGGAAGCCAGTCTGCTCATGGTATTCGCGGATCGTGCGCACCATCGTCAGGGCCACAGGGATGGTGGCGTTGACGCCTTCCTTGCCGGTCGAGGTCTTGATGAAGTCCGAGCCCGCCATCATGCACACCCACGACGCCTTGGCCACGTTTTCCAGGGTGAGCAGGTCGCCGGTGGCGAGAATGGCTTTGACGTGCGCCTCGCCGCAGGCTTTGCGGTAAGCGACCATTTCGTCGTACAGCGCCTGCCAGTTCCCCATCAGCACATGCTGGCGGGTGATGACGATATCGATTTCGGTGGCGCCGGCGGCGACCGACAGTTCGATCTCGCGCACCTTGGTTTCCATGCTGGCCAGGCCGGCCGGGAACGCGGTCGAGACGGCGGCGATCGGCAAGCGGCCTTGCAGGATCTTCGCCGCAGGGGTGATCATCTCGTGATACACGCACACCGCGCCGGTGGTCAGGTTGGACACGCCCAGCGCTTCCATCAAATCGGTGCGCAGCGGACGCATGGCTTTCATGCACAGGCGTTCGACGCGGCCCGGCGTGTCGTCGCCGCCGAGGGTGGTCAGATCGATGCATTGCAGCGCCTTGATCAGCCACGCGGCCTGGTATTCTTTTTTGACGGTGCGCCGATTGGCCAGGCTGGCGGCGCGGCGGTCCGACGCATTGCGATTGACTTTGATCTGGTTGACCCAGCCGAGATCGAGGCCAACCACCTCGTTGCGTTTGAATGCGGAATTGTGAGTCATAGCAGAGCGGTTCCGTTGGAAAGGGGTTTGACGCCGAGGTGCTTGGCCAGGGTGGCGCCGATGTCGGAGAAGGTGTTCGATACCGGCAGCGCGCGCGCGGCAACGCCCGGCCCGAAGAAGATCATCGGAATGTGCTCGCGCGTGTGGTCCGAGCCCGGCCAGCTTGGGTCGCAGCCATGGTCGGCGGTAATGACCACCAGGTCGCCCTCTTTGAGCTTGACCATGAATTCGGGCAGGCGCGCGTCCATTTCGTGCAGCGCGTTCGAGTAACCCGCCACGTCGCGGCGATGGCCGAAGGCCTGGTCGAAGTCGACGAAGTTTACGAACGTGAGCGACTTGTCGCCGGCTTCGTCGGCCACCTTGAGCAGCGCGTCGAACAGGGCCATGTTATCCACGCCCTTGACCACGCGCGAAATGCCCTGGGTGGCGAAAATGTCGCTGATCTTGCCCAGGCCGATGACTTCTCCGCCTTCGTTTTTGACGTGATCGAGCAGCGTCGCGCTTGGGGGCGGCACGGCGTAGTCGTGGCGGTTGCTGGTGCGGCGGTAGTTGCCGTTCTCGCCCAGGAACGGTCGCGCGATCACACGGCCGATGTTGTACGGCTTGACCAGCTCGAACGCCGCTTCGCAGACCGCGTACAGGCGCTCCAGGCCGAAGTGTTCTTCGTGCGCGGCGATCTGCATCACCGAGTCGCCCGAGGTGTAGACGATGATTTTGCCGGTGGCGACATGTTCGTCGCCGTGCTTGTTGATGATGTCGGTGCCGGATGCGTGGCAGTTGCCGAGGTAGCCGGCCACGCCGGTCAGTTCTTGCAGCTTGTCGGTCAGTTCGGCCGGGAACGATGGCACGGTGCGCGGGAAGTAGCCCCAGTCGAATTCGACAGGCACGCCGGCGATTTCCCAGTGGCCGCTTTGGGTGTCCTTGCCGGTGGAGCGCTCGCGCGCCGCGCCGTAAGCGCCGGTGAAGCCGTCGCGCTGGTTAAAGCCGGCAGCCCATTCGCCGCTGGCCAGGTGGGCGGCGGCGGCGAGGCCGAGACGTTCGAGGTTCGGCAGATGCATAGGCTTGCCTTGTTCGGCGGCCCAGGCGGCGATATGGCCGAAGGTGTTGGCGCCAACGTCGCCGAATTTGTCGGCGTCTGGCGTGGCGCCAAGGCCGAAGGAATCAAGCAGGAGGATAAATGCGCGTGACATGGGATCGCTCGCTTCAGAAAGGTTCAGGTACGGTAGAAAGGACTGCGCTGATTTCTACCGAAAGCAGCGCTAGTTTCCACCGTCACCCCCGCGAAGGCGGGGGTCCAAGTTCGGTTCCGCAGCCAGTGGGCGAGCGGGAAACTTGGGCTCCCGCCTGCGCGGGAGCGACGGTGGTATATCAGGCAGCGGCGCGCGGTTGCTGCGCAACGCGCTCCAGGAACGCCGGAATCAACTCAACCAGGTCCTTGGCGCCGATGGCGGCGTACTTCAAGGTCTGCTCGTGCGACAGCGGGAACGGCGACATCCCTTCGGCCAGGTTGGTAATGACCGACACGCCAACCACCTTCAAACCGCAATGACGCGCCGACACCACTTCCGGCACTACCGACATGCCAACCACGTCCGCACCCAGCTTGGCCATCATGCGGATTTCAGCGGCGGTTTCGAAGTTCGGCCCCGGATACGCAATGAACACACCTTCGTGCAAAGTGATGCCCTTGGCCGCCGCAGTCTCCTTGACCACGTTGCGGATATCGCTGTCGTACGCATTGGCCATGCTGAAAAAGCGCGGGCCGAAACGGTCGTCGTTCGGGCCGACCATCGGCGTGCCGGGCAGCCAGTTGATATGGTCGGTCAGGGCCACCAGGCTGCCCGCATCGACTTCGGTGCGCAGCGAACCGGCGGCGTTGGTCACGAACAGCATCTCGCAACCGAGCAGCTTCATGGTGCGCACGGCGCTGGTCATCACGCCCATGCCGTAGCCTTCATAAAAGTGGCCGCGGCCCTTCATGCACACCACATTCACACCCGCCAGGCTGCCCAGGACCAGTTCACCGGCGTGACCGTGCACGGTGCTGATCGGGAAGCCAGGCAGTTCGTCGAAACCGATCGAGACCGCGTCGGTCATCTGCTCGGCCAGCACGCCAAGGCCGGAACCGAGGATCATCGCCACGCGCGGCTCAAAACCAGGTTTGCGGGCGCGGATGATATCGGCGGCTTCGAAGGGGGTGTTGTTCGACATGTGGATTCCTTATCTGTTCGGGGAGGGCGCTGCCGCGCGGCGTGCATGCTGCAAGCGGCGCGGAGAATGAGTTCGCTGACTATTATAACTATGCATGATCGGTGATATGTATGGCAAATACCATTTTTCTTCCTCATTTATACGCGCAACATATAAATCCACGCTAGAATCAGTTGGCCCCCACCATTCGTTCGGGCACACTATAGGAGAGCAGGACACAATCGTTGATTGACAGCACCAAGACATTTGTCTACTATCGAAAACAATTGTTTAATGATTGCTTATTGTGACCGAACTCTCCAAAAAAGACCAGTTGTACGAACTGATCCGCGCCAATCCCTTCATCTCGCAGCAGGACTTGGCCAGCGTGCTCGGTTTGTCGCGCTCCGCCGTGGCGGGCTACATCGCGGGCCTGATCCGCGACCGCCGCCTGCTCGGGCGCGCCTACGTGCTGCCCGATAACCGGCCCATCGTCTGCCTCGGCGCGGCCAACCTCGATCGCAAGCTGCGCTCCATCGCCACGCTCAAGATGGGCACTTCGAACCCGGCGCGCCAGGACGAATCGTTCGGCGGCGTGGCCCGCAACATCGCCGAAAACCTGGCGCGCCTGTCGGCCCCCGTTGCGCTGATCACCGCCATCGGCGACGACTCGTCCGGCAAGGCGCTGCTGGCGCACGCCGAGGCGGCCGGCATCGACACCCGCGCCACCCTGCACCTGACCGGCGTATGCAGCGGCACCTATACCGCCGTACTCGACGACCATGGCGAAATGCTGCTGGCGCTGGCCGACATGGCCTTGTATGACGCCATCACCCCGGCCTTCCTGGACACGCGCCAGCCGCAACGCGCCGTCGGCGCCCTGATCGTGGCCGACCTGAACCTGCCGCGCGAGACCCTGCGCGCGCTGCTCGACGACGCCGCGCGCGGCTCGGTGCCGCTGGTGCTGGTGGCCGTATCGCAGCCGAAAATGGCGCACCTGCCGGACGACCTGCGCGGCCTGCGCCTGTTGATCCTGAACCAGGGCGAACTCGAAACGCGCATCGGCGCGCGGCTTGTGACCGACGCCGATTTCCTGGCCGCCTGCCGCGCCATCCAGGCGCAAGGCGCGCAGGACGTCATCGTCACGCGCGGCGCCACCGGCGTGGTCTACACCACCGCCGGCGGCATCGCGCAGCTGGACGCGCCGCCGGCGCAGATCGTCGACGTCACCGGTGCGGGCGACGCCTTTGCCGCTGCGGTATGCTGGTCCCTGTTCCATGGCAGCGACGACATGACGCTGGCCTGCAGGCGCGGCCTGCAATTGTCGGCCATGACGCTCGCCTGCGAAGAAACCGTGTGCCCTTACCTGACGGCGGAAGTGCTCGCCGAGATTCCGAATCCCGACGCCCTGCCCGGCGCCCAGCAACCGTTCAACGCTCTTTACCAGGACTGACCATGCACCAATACCTCTTGTTCTCGCCCGAAGTCGCCGCCGCCCGTACGGCCGGCAAACCAATCGTCGCCCTCGAGTCGACCATCATTTCGCACGGCATGCCGTACCCGCAAAACGTGACGATGGCGCAGGAAGTCGAGCACGTCATCCGCGCCGCCGGCGCGGTGCCGGCCACGATTGCCATCATCGAAGGCAAGATCTGCATCGGCCTGGTGGCCGAGCAGCTCGAATTGCTGGCCACGTCGCCCGACGCGATGAAGGTCTCGCGACGCGACCTGCCGTACGTGCTCTCGCAAGGCCGTTTGGGCGCCACCACCGTGGCCGCCACCATGATCTGCGCGCAGCTGGCCGGCATTCACGTTTTTGTGACCGGCGGTATCGGCGGCGTGCATCGGGGCGCCGAAACGAGCTTCGACATCTCGGCCGACCTGCAGGAACTGGCCCGCACCAACGTGGCGGTGGTGTGCGCCGGCGTGAAATCGATCCTCGACATCGGCCTCACGCTCGAATACCTGGAAACCCACGGCGTACCGGTGATCAGCGTCGGCCAGCCGGCCTTCCCGGCCTTTTTCACGCGCGACAGCGGCTTCAAGGCCGACTTCCAGCTCGATTCGGCGCTGGAGCAAGCCGCCTTCATCCAGACCAAATGGCAGCTTGGCCTCAATGGCGGCATCGTCATCAGCAATCCCGTGCCGGAAGCGTTTGCGATGCAAAAAGATGAAATCGACAGCATCACCGAACAGGCATTGCGCGAAGCGCACGACGGCGGCGTGGCCGGCAAACTCGTCACCCCGTTCCTGCTGGCCCGCATCAAGACCTTGACCGAAGGGCGCAGCCTGATGACCAACATCGCGCTGGTCAAGCACAACGCGCAGGTGGGCGCCGAACTGGCCGTGGCCATGCGCGACCTGCCAGGCCTTCAGCCGATCTAACCTTCCACCCCATACGCCATGTCCATCGACCTGAAACAGCTCAAGTACTTCCTCGCGGTAGCTGAAGAAAAAAGCTTCAGCCGCGCCGCCGAGCGGCTGCACATCTCGCAGCCGCCTTTGAGCCAGCAGATCATGAAGCTCGAGAGCGAATTGGGCGTGCGCCTGTTCGCGCGCACCACCCGCACTTTCGAGCTGACGGTGGCGGGCAAAGCGCTGATGGGGGAAGCATCGGACCTGCTGGCCAAGATGCGCATGACGATCGACACCATCCGCCAGATCGACCGGGGTGAAGTCGGACGCCTGCGGGTGGGCATCGTCGGTTCGGCCATGTGGGGGCCGATTCCGAGCCTGCTCGAAGAATTCCAGACCAAGTTCCCGCGCGTGACCTGGACCTTGCACGAGTCGGGCCCGAACGTGCAGTACGAGGCGCTGCGCGCCAAGCAGATCGACGTGGGTTTCTGGCGCGAGCCCAAGCTCGATGAAGATGAACTCAAACACGACAACCTGCGCCAGGAGCTGTGCTTTCGCGAGAACGTGTGCGTGGCGGTCAACGAGCATCATCCGCTGGCCACGCAGCCGTGGATCGAGCTGGCCGATATTGCGGACCAGCCGATGCTCACGCTGGCGCTGGACAAGTCGGCCTTTCCGCGCTACCTGATCCAGTGCTGTATCAAGGCCGGGTTCCAGCCGACGGTTTTCCAGGAAGCGTCCGAGCCGCAAACCTTGCTGGCGATGGTGGGCGCTGGCCTGGGCGTGGCCTTGATGCCGGAGACGACCAGCCGCATCGGCTGGCCGGGCGTGATCTTCTTGCCGATCAAGACCAACCCGCCATCGGCCAATCTGTACATCACCTACACCACGCAGGACGATGCGCCGGTGGTGCGGGCATTCCTGAACATCCTCAATCCGACCGCCTAGCCTGAATTTTGCATAAAAAAGGGCAAGAATGCCGTAAGTGATTGATAAAATGTGAGTTATCCATAAAACACAATTTCAACACGAACGCACCTTGCCCGGCATGAATTCTACCTCAGAGCAG
>NZ_WHJI01000209.1:0-397 GCF_011682155.1 Massilia sp. CCM 8734 | reverse complement strand
AAGGCCAACGCCAGATGATGATCTCATCGACGCATGCCGAGAAACTGTCCTCAGAAAAATTACCCGACAAAGGTGCGGCTTCGGACTAGCCGCAATTGCCGTTCCGCCGTGGCATGGTCGCCGACAAGGCGGCGATGGTATCTGCGACGGCGAGCGAACGTGCGACGTTCACCAGATACGCTTTTGACGTGGTCGAGGTGGAGTCGAACAAACCCATCAAGACATTGCGCGCCTGGTGCGACGAGGCGTTTTCGATGGGCACTTCTGGTACTGGTAGATTCAATTGAGCGGCGCTTTGGGTGGACATGGTATTAATCTGCTAACAATAATGTTACAACATGGAAACTGTAGTGACACTGTGCCAGAGCGTAGGGTTCATGGCAACCGAAGTTAACTA
>NZ_WHJI01000208.1:0-402 GCF_011682155.1 Massilia sp. CCM 8734 | reverse complement strand
AGCTGAATCGGGCGAAAAAAAACGTTCGGGGCGGGTGGGGGACTGCGGTGGGGATTACACCCTGGCTGATCGGTGCGCGCTGCCGGTGCGGATCATGTCGCGCAAAGCGTTGAGCTGGGCCAGCGCACCTTGCTTGAATGCAAGCTGATCGGCTGTAACGGTGGCAAGATCGGCATAACACCCTTCCGCCAGCGCATCGAGCAAGTCCAGCAAGATCCTTGTTTCCGGCATGGCGCGAAATTCGAGCAACGCGGCCGATTCACTGGCGATCGCCACCCGCAGCTGTTCCTGGGAGCGCATCATTCGATTGCCGCCGTCTCGATGCCGGCATGCTCGCCGACATTGGCGCCGACCTGGCCGCCGCGCGGATCACGCTGCGCGGCCAGCTGCTGCGGATCGGGA
>NZ_WHJI01000207.1:0-409 GCF_011682155.1 Massilia sp. CCM 8734 | reverse complement strand
GCAGGAGTCGGCGTCGATTGAATTTGCTCGGCGCAATCGCCCAATTTTCGACGGACCGGGTCAAGCAGACGCGCGGTCTGGCATTGACGGCATTTTTTGCATGCAGCCCTCAACGCTGCATGCGGTACCGGCTGCGCTCCACCGTCATCCCACACAATGTCGACCACGCCGCGCTCCCTGCGATTGCAAATATCCTTTGGCGTCCGCTTTGGGGCGAAACCGGACGGCCGGACGGCGGTGCTATCACCTTAACACCCTATTTTTTCGCATTCTGTGCTCGGCCCTTAAAGCGCGCGGCGCCACGGAAACGCCGGCGAATAGCCAAGGAACAGGGGCTTGGCGAAGAAGTTGCGCACGCGCGGCGGGACGATCGAGCGCGGCGCTTCCGGTGCGCTCTCCTTTTCGAGCT
>NZ_WHJI01000206.1:0-422 GCF_011682155.1 Massilia sp. CCM 8734 | reverse complement strand
GCGATGTGCTGCAACCGATGGGACGATCGCGGTGGCAAACCGGCGATCAACTCGTCAAGCACGGCCCTGGCGCGGAACAAAGCCATGCTGCGACGAGGAATATGATCGCACGAAACTAAACACCTAATCACGCGTTGACCAACCACGCAATATTTCGGGCAAACCGCGCTACACTTGCTGCAGAAGAAAGGTACTACGTTGCTTTTTGTCCGATAATTCATATCGTATCATTTCATTCATATCATATCGTATCATTACGAACGGGGAACAAGCAATGGGTAGAGAAGCGAGCATCACACTGGCCCAGGTAGCCGCCATCGCGGACGCGATGGTTGCGGCCGGAAGCACCCCGGCTTTGCGCACTGTGCGCGAGCGACTGGGAAACATGGGGAGCTTGGGCACCATCAGCAAGCTGTTGCAGC
>NZ_WHJI01000205.1:0-425 GCF_011682155.1 Massilia sp. CCM 8734 | reverse complement strand
CAAAATTATACAATGAATTATTTAACTGTGTATCTAAAAGATAGGGTTGAATGAGATTATTTGTTGCGTTTTCAATACAAATTTTTCCATCCTCAATTTTCAGTTGTGGCTTGGCATAAACTGTAACGGTAAGTTTTTCCGCTGCTGCACATTGGCCATTAGCCGGAGTAAAAGTATATTCGGTAGTGTTAAGGTTGTCGATCGCCGGTAACCAGGTTCCTACAATTCCATTATTTGATTGTACCGGAAGCATAATAATTTCTCCTTCACAAATTGGTGCGATAGTGGTAAATAGTGGAATTGTCTTTGGATTTACGCTTACGGTTAATTTTGCAGTAGTGCTGCATTGCCCTGAATTTGGGGTAAACGTGTATTCAGTCGTTGTTGAATTGTTTATTGCGGGAGTCCATGTTCCGGGAATTCCG
>NZ_WHJI01000204.1:0-430 GCF_011682155.1 Massilia sp. CCM 8734 | reverse complement strand
TAACGACACGCGCCCGGCACCAGCTCGAAAAGGAGAGCGCACCGGAAGCGCCGCGCTCGATCGTCCCGCCGCGCGTGCGCAACTTCTTCGCCAAGCCCCTGTTCCTTGGCTATTCGCCGGCGTTTCCCTGGCGCCGCGCGCTTTAAGGGCCGAGCTCAGCATTCGAAAAAATAGGGTGTTAAGGTGATAGCACCGCCGTCCGACCGTCCGGTTTCGCCCCAAAGCGGACGCCAAAGGATATTTGCAATCGCAGTGAGCGCGGCGTGGTCGACATTGTGTGGGATGACGGTGGAGCGCAGCCGATACCGCATGCAGCGTTGAGGGCTGCATGCAAAAAATGCCGTCAATGCCAGACCGCGCGTCTGCTTGACCCGGTCCGTCGAAAATTGGGCGATTGCGCCGAGCAAATTCAATCGACGCCGACTCCTGC
>NZ_WHJI01000203.1:0-435 GCF_011682155.1 Massilia sp. CCM 8734 | reverse complement strand
AGCGCTTGCTGTTGTCTTCGCGCACCAGTTCGACGGTGGCCATCTTGCCCTGCACATCCTTGAGGGCGATGTTGGGATCGTCGCTCAGGCATTCGACGGTGAAGTGGAAGTCGCGCGACAGGCCCTCCACCGCGTCGATCCGGTTGGCCACGAGGCTGGCGGGGCCTCCGCTGGGAAAGTTCAGGCGCAGCAGGCGGTTGTTCTGACGGGTCATGCGGGCTTCCTTTGGGTGGGCATGTGACGTTGCATGGATATTATTTTCGAGCTGCGGCGGCGGGCGCGGGAACGCTTGCCGTTTTGCCGGCGAGATGCTGTTCCAGGCGTTCGACCAGGGCGGCATGGCCGCGCCGGCGCGCGCAGGCGAGGGCGTCTTCGCCGCGCTTGTTGCGCAGTGTCGGGTTGGCGCCTTCGGCGAGCAACAGGTTCAGCAGGTCG
>NZ_WHJI01000202.1:0-439 GCF_011682155.1 Massilia sp. CCM 8734 | reverse complement strand
TAATGAACATAAAAAACAATAAATATTATCACTAAAAACCAAATAAACATGAAGTAAAACGATATTTATTATTAAAACGATAAATATTTCACATAATAAAAAAAATCAGAGTTTTAAATAGCAATAGTTCAGCTGCTATTTTTTAATTGTAAAAAAATATCCCTTTTTACTTAGCAGCAAAAAGGGATTCTACAAATTAAACTAAGAAACTTAATTTAAATTTTATTTATTCACTGGGATGCAAAATAGCATCTGATTCTGAAATCCATGATCGGGCACCGCCAGGTTTGTAAGCGATTTTTCCTAATGCACTAAAAGTGGTTTTGTTCTTCCTGATGGAGGCGCTGGCATAACATACCTCCGGTAAATCTACAACACCAAAAGCATTTTTTAATCTGAGGTTTTGCTCTTTGTCGCTATCAGATGCATTAATATCCGA
>NZ_WHJI01000201.1:0-443 GCF_011682155.1 Massilia sp. CCM 8734 | reverse complement strand
CCAGAAATAAAAAATTAATTCCAACTTTATTGGTTTACGGTAAAGAAGGTGAATTGATTCGTTCGTATAACTTACCAGTAGGAGCCCACCTTATGGTTGAGAATGGAGAGAAAATTAAAGCAGGTAAAGTATTGGTTAAAATTCCACGTCGTTCTTCTAAAGCAGGAGATATTACAGGAGGTTTACCAAGAATTACGGAGTTGCTTGAGGCTCGTAACCCTTCTAATCCAGCAGTTGTTTCTGAAATTGACGGTGTTGTATCTTTTGGAAAAATCAAAAGAGGTAACCGTGAAATTGTTATCGAATCTAAATTTGGGGAGATTAAAAAGTATTTAGTTAAACTTTCAAGCCAAATCTTAGTACAGGAAAATGACTTCGTAAGAGCAGGAGTACCATTGTCTGACGGTGCAATTACACCAGATGATATTTTAAGAATTCAGGGA
>NZ_WHJI01000200.1:0-451 GCF_011682155.1 Massilia sp. CCM 8734 | reverse complement strand
ACTATTTCTCCGGCTTCGCTTTTGAAAATGGTACGTAAACTGTCATGACGGTTTACAATCGTTTTCATGGCATTGCTGAAAGCGGTTGGGTTGAATACTTTGCTTCCTAATTCAATATTACATAACCAGCATAAATTGAAGGATTGTTTAGCGATTCCCAATTGATCCAAAAACCATAATCTTCTTTGTGCGTAGGATAACGGATATCCGTCCTGAACAGCTGCCACCGGAATCGGTTCGTATACTGATTCCTCCAAAGCAGCCAATAGATCGGACTGGTCTTGCAATACCGGATATAAGAATATTTCTTTCAGGCCAATGGCTACAGAGAATTCTTCCTGTATTCTGTTGGCAATCTGAACGGCTTTTAAGGAATGGCCACCCAGCTCAAAGAAATTATCGGTGATTCCGATTTTGTCTGTTTGTAATACGGTTTTCCAAATAGTTATTA